>CAMBES010000053.1 GCA_945865855.1 Rhizobium sp. Q54
CCTTGGTTTCGACTCCGCTCAACCAGCGGGAAGGGATCGAGTTTTGTAATTAGTGTAATTGTCGCTGGATTAATTCAAGACGGGGCTCCTGCAATAGTTTGGGTTAGTTAGTAAATTTGTATCCAGCTGCGATATTAAAATTTCTTATCCGTAGCGAAACTTTCTTATCCACTGCTTAACTTTCTTATCCACTGCTTAACTTTCTTATCCGCTGGTTTTCTTTCTTATCCGCTGGTTGAGCGAAGTCGAAACCAAGGATAAGAAGCCCCCGAAACCCCTTCCCTTGGTTTCGACTCCGCTCAACCAGCGGGAAGGGATCAAGTTTTGCAATTGTTGTATACTGTCCATGGATTATCGGATTACTAATTTACCGAACTCTCTTTTGATCGTCGCCAGAACATCTCCGAAAGTTTCTTTTATTCTTCCCTTTGAAAACCTTATTTGTTGTATTCCATCCAAATTCGTAAAATTATTCGCACCCTCTTCAAGAAGCACTATTGCACGATCGAAACCAAGTTTACCTTGAAAAAGACCAGTCTCGTGAACAACATTTAAACGCGGGTTATAAGTACCATCAATCTGCTCATCTTCAGCACTCATTACTAAAATAGCGAATGAGCTCCTTTCGATCATACTTTCAAGAATATCACGAATTGTATGTCCGGCTCTGGATCCAGTTTCATAGGCTTCAATTTGCATTCCGTGCTTATCCTGCAAATGATCTTTTAGATCTCTCCACTGACCTTCCCTTCCGTGTCCAATAAAAATAGTAATATCCCTACCTTTCTGCTTTTCATCTTCATCTTTTTTTTCCTCTATTATCTTTGAATCAACGAGATTTTCCTCAAACACCTCAAATAAAGCTTGTATACCAGATCTATCTGGCGATTTGACACTCACACTCGTTTGTTTGTAGAGAAGATTTATAGTAATTTGATGGCTATAGTTTTTGGTTTCTACCCAAAAACTAGCTTCGTCAGAATTTCTGTAGTCAGACATAAATTCTTCAAAATTATCATGAGACCATTCCTCTCCATTTAATTTTGCAGACATATTAGAAAATTTGATTTCTTGATCTCCTGCCAAGTTCCGAAGTTTCTCTAAAGATTTTTTTATTACATCCGTCGAAAACTTTGTAAGTTTATAGTTTTTATTTTTTTCCATGATTATTTACCTTGATATAACCCCGCTCTAGCCGCTGCCAATCTTGCGATTGGAACGCGGTAAGGTGAGCAGCTCACGTAGTTCAAGCCTGCTTTGTGGCAGAATTCGATTGATGCGGGGTTGCCGCCGTGTTCGCCGCAGATTCCTAGTTTGATGTCTTTGCGAGTCGCCTTTCCTTTTTCGACGGCAATTTTAATTAATGCGCCTACCCCTTCTTGGTCTAGTTCGGCGAAGGGATCTTTTTCTAAAATTCCGGCTTTTTGGTAGTGACCCAGAAAGCTGGCGGAATCGTCGCGGCTTAATCCGAAAGTTGTTTGGGTTAAGTCATTTGTTCCAAAGCTAAAAAATTCGGCTTCTTCGGCGATTTGGTCGGCGAGTAGCGCAGCTCTAGGAAGCTCGATCATCGTGCCAACCATGTAATTTAGCTTCGCGCCGGTTTCTTGTTCGACGGATTTTTCGGTTGCAACGATTAATGCTTTTAAGATTTGTAGCTCTTTCTTAGTCGCAACTAGCGGCACCATGATTTCTAGAAGTACGTCTTTACCAGTTTCTTTCTTAGTGATTGAAGCGGCTTCAAAAATTGCTCTCGCCTGCATTTCGTAGATTTCTGGATAAGAAATTCCGAGACGACAACCGCGGTGGCCAAGCATTGGATTTTGTTCGTGAAGTTGGCTGATACGGTGTTTGACGTAACCAACATCAACGCCAACGGCTTTTGCAACTTCAGCGATTTCGCTGTCTTTATGCGGCAAAAATTCGTGAAGAGGAGGATCAAGAAGACGAATCGTCACCGGTAATCCGGCCATAATTTTGAAGATCTCGACGAAGTCTTTACGCTGCATTGGCAGCAATTTCGCAAGAGCTTTTTTACGACCTTCAAGCGTTTCCGCCAAAATCATTTCGCGCACAGAAATAATGCGATCTTCGCTGAAAAACATGTGCTCAGTTCTGCACAGACCAATACCTTCGCAACCGAAGTCGCGCGCAACTTGGCAATCAAGTGGGGTTTCGGCATTTGTACGAACTCGAAGCACGCGAACTTCATCAGCCCATTTCATGATTGTTTCAAAATCACCAGAAAGATTTGGCTTCAAAGTTGGCACCGAACCAAGAATCACATCACCGGTTGAACCGTTAATAGTAATGATGTCGCCTTGTTTTACTTTCACGCCACCTGCGGTGAAAAATTGACCACCTTGATCAACGTGAAGACCAGATGCGCCAGAAACACAAGGCGTTCCCATGCCACGCGCCACAACGGCCGCGTGCGATGTCATGCCGCCGCGAGCGGTGAGAATTCCTTGCGACACATGCATTCCCTTGATGTCTTCAGGGCTAGTTTCAACACGAACTAAAATAACTTTTCCGCCATTTTCTGATTTTTTTTCTGCTTCGGCTGAAGAAAATACAACGATGCCAGAAGCCGCACCTGGAGAAGCCGGAAGACCTTTTGCAATAACTTGAACTTTTGCTTTTGGGTCGAGAGTTGGGTGCAGAAGTTGATCAAGACTTGATGGATCAATGCGTAACAAAGCTTCTTTTTTGCTGATCAAATTTTCTTCAACCATGTCGACAGCGATTTTTACTGCAGCGTGAGCGGTACGTTTGCCGTTACGAGTCTGTAGCATCCACAGCTTTTTATTTTGCACGGTGAATTCGATATCTTGCATGTCGCGATAATGCAGCTCGAGTTTTTTATAAATTTTTTCGAGCTCTAAAAACACATCAAGCATGGTTTCTTCCATTGAAGGAAGAACAGAGTTAAGCTGCTTCTTGCCTGAGTTGGTGATTGATTGCGGAGTGCGAATTCCCGCCACAACATCTTCGCCTTGGGCATTGATTAAATATTCGCCGTAAAGTTCTTTCGTGCCAGTTGAGGGGTTGCGAGTAAACGCCACTCCTGTTGCCGAAGTGTCTCCCATATTTCCAAAAACCATCGATTGCACATTAACCGCAGTTCCCCAAGAGGCGGGGATGTCATTTAGTTGGCGGTAAACGATTGCGCGATTATTCATCCAAGAAGCAAACACCGCTTCAACCGCGCCCCAGAGCTGTTCATTCACATCTTGTGGAAAATCAAAACCCAATTCTTTTTTCACTTCAGATTTAAAAAGAGCGACAATTTCTTCGAGATTTTCTGTACTTAAATCTGTGTCGGCAGAAGCGCCAAATTCATGTTTTTTCTCGTCCAAAATCACTTCGAAATTGTGGTGATCAAAACCAAGAACAACGTTCGAATACATTTGGATGAAGCGACGGTAAGAGTCGAAAGCAAAACGACGATTGCCAGATTTTTCTGCTAAACCCAAAACTGTTTTGTCGTTTAGGCCCAAATTCAAAACTGTATCCATCATGCCAGGCATTGAAGCTCTAGCGCCGGAGCGAACAGAAAAAAGTAGGGGATTTTTTTCATCACCAAATTTTGCACCGATTTTTTCTTCGATTTGTGCGAGCGCAACCGCAACTTCTTTTCTTAAAGAATCAGGAAATTTCTTGTCGTTCTTATAATAAAAATCGCAGAACTCGGTAGTAATCGTAAATCCAGGGGGAACTGGCAAACCCATTTTAGACATTTCTGCAAGGTTAGCGCCTTTGCCACCAAGAAGACTTTTCATCGAAGCGTCGCCTTCAGATTTACCGTCGCCGAAAGAATAAACGAATTTTTGCCCAGGGGTTGTAACTGTCATTTTTAGATTAAGTCAAATTGAAGTTTTTGAAACTCAAAGCCATTTGCAACCATTGAAATCAGGCGCTTTCCAGCATTATGTTTTCTGGTCGAAAGATCTCAAAAAGAATGTTTTTTAGAAAAACTAAAAACCCATTCAGCGAAATTTTTAGCCGTGATTTGAAAATTTTTTTTGTGTGAGAACCGTTTTTCTTAAGAAAGTAGACGGCATATTCGAGTCTGATTTTCTTCGCCTGAACTTAATTATGCAGGCTAAAATCAAACTTCATTTCTTGTGAAATTTTTACCGACTCTTTTTGTAAAGAAAAGTTTTCGATCATAAATTTTTTTGACAGATTATTACAATCGATGTCGATTATCTTCAGCGCTGACTTATCGCCTTTTTTGGGCAAAGTTCTTAAAGCCTGCTTAATCATATTTTCGCGCATTCTTTGCTTAGGCTCTTTCTTAGCCCAAATTTCTTTTAGAAAATTTTTTAGAAATTTTGATTTGGAGAATTTTTTATCAGCTTTAAAAACATTGTCAGCAAGGGTCGCAGGGAATCTGTAATCGTAAACTTCTTTAAGATTCATTCTGGGCAGGGAAATTCGCTAAGCTAACTAGGCTGCGATGTATTTGTAACATCCTGGCGAGGCGCATAAAAATACTTCGATCAAGAATTTTAGAGAAAGCTCACCTCAAAAGATCGACTTAGTAGAAATTTTGGTCGGGGCGGAGAGATTCGAACTCCCGACCCCCTGGTCCCAAACCAGGTGCGCTAGCCAGACTGCGCTACGCCCCGAATAAAATTTCTTGAAAGTAAGTAATGTAGCAAAATCTTACTACGTTCCCCTGCGAAAGGGGCGCGCATCAAATTCACAACACCAACAAAAGTCAACCATGAAAACCACACCACTACTTCTTACTGTCGCAGCAATTTTTTTTATTACCATTAAGCCAACACTAGCCTGGAACGGATACGATTTCGACAATAAAGCCGGAATTGAAATCGGCGAAGGAAACCTGGTGCGAGAAGGTTTGGTGATTCAATTCTACGATTCCAAAATCGACAATTATTGCACTGTAAAAGTTTTATTCATGGAATCGATCGCGGGTGGGACAAGAATTCAGGTCAAAGATTTAGAGACCAATGAGGAAAGAACTCTGATTATGAATGAGGAATAGAAAGTGCCGCTACACCTGGCAAATCCTTACCCTCTAACCATTCGAGAAAGGCTCCGCCAGCAGTTGAAATATAAGTAAATTTTTCTGCTAAACCAATTGAGTTAAGAGCAGAAATAGAATCTCCACCGCCAGAAACCGAAATTAATTTTCCAGCCGCAGTAAGGTCTGCCGCAGTGCGTGCAAAACTTTCAGTTCCGATGTTAAAAGGTTTAATTTCGAAAGCGCCGAGTGGTCCATTCCAAACTAAAGTTTGATGCTTCGCTAGCTCCTCGGCAATCTTGGCGCTGCTTGCCGCGCCGATGTCGAGAATCATGTCGTCATCGGCAACTTCATCAACCAAAACAGTTCGGCACGGCGCATTTTGTTGGAATTTTTTTGCAACAACAACATCGATCGGAAGAAGAACTCGCACATTTTTCAGAATTTCTAAAGCCGTTTCTTTTAGATCTTTTTCACACAGAGATTTTCCAATATTTTTTCCCAAAGCGTAAAGAAATGTATTGGCCATGCCACCACCAACTACAATGGTTTGCGCTTTTTTTGAGAGTGAGTTTAGCAAATCTAATTTTGTTGAAACTTTTGCTCCACCAACAACGGCCATCATCGGTTTTTTGGCATTTTCTAAATGATTAGTTAGGCCGTCTAATTCTTCTTCCATCAAAAATCCAGCAGCTGATTTTAAGATCGCCGGAATACCAGTGATCGAAGCATGGGAGCGGTGTGAACAAGAAAATGCATCATTCACGTAGAGATTTCCAAGACTTGCTAATTTATGCGAAAATTCTGGATCGTTTTTGGTTTCTTGTTTGTAGAAACGTAGATTTTCTAACATAATTACCTCTCCGTAATTCATGGCTTCAACGGCTTTTATTACTTTCTCGCCAATACAATCATCAACAAAACTAACCTTGATTGAGCCAAGCAATTCCTGAACGTGAGCAACTAAAGGTTTGATTGACATTGAAGGATCTACCATTCCTTCTGGACGACCAAAATGCGAAATCACGATCACTTTTGCTTTATTTTCAGCGAGATATTTAAGCGTCGGAATTACGGCTTTAATTCGAGTGTCATCATCAATTTTTCCGTTACTCATCGGAACATTGATATCTACGCGAATGACCACATTTTTATTGGTAACAACGCAATCTTTTAAACGGTTGAATTTAGGCATTTTTTAAAACTTGATTTTGGAGGATTGATTCCTACTTTGCTGGCCCTTCATTTTTTTCCAACTTAAAAAATCTCGCTAAAGCAATGGGTACTAAGAACAATCCGAAGAATCGCGTTAAGAACGTCGCTAAAAGAAAATTTAACGACAAGGAAATCGAGCCAGTTTATTACTACGGAGTTCATGCCGGACACGGCAAATACATGGCGGCAAAATATGCCGGTTCAAACCAGCTGGTTGTAGATGGGGAACAAAAACCAGTGCAATGGGACAAAACTAACTAATGCCTGAAGTAATCATTAGTGGCCCCGCTGGAAGAATTGAAGGGCGTTATCATCAGAACATTAACCCCAAAGCTCCGGTAGCTTTGGTGCTACACCCTCACCCACTTCATGGCGGCACCATGAATAACAAAATTACTTACAATATTTACAAAGCTTTCGTCTCTAACGGATTCTCTGTTTTGCGCATAAATTTTCGTGGCGTCGGCAGATCAGAAGGAAAGTTTGACAATGGACTAGGCGAACTTTTAGACGCTACAGCCGCTACAAATTGGCTTCACGATCAAAATATGGAAGCTACTGAATATTGGATTGGTGGCTTTTCCTTTGGCTCATGGATTGCCCTACAGCTTGTAATGCGTAGACCAGAATTTGAAAATTACATTCTTGCCGCTCCGCCAGCTACAAAATATGATTTTAATTTTATTGTGCCCTGCACATCTTCCGGCCTAATAGTTCAAGGTGGAAAAGATGACATCACTAAAGAAGCAGATTCAGCAAAATTATCTGAAAAACTTGCCGCAAGAGATGGCGCTTCCGTAGCTTATCAAATGATTCATGGTGCTGATCATTTCTTTTCTGGTCACGCAAAAGAATTCGAAGAAATAGTTGATTCACACATCAAACACCGACTCGTTGCTGACTCTACAAAGGTTCGTAAAGTTAAGCGTGACCGTCGTCGTCGTCGCAAAAAGAAAAATGTTGCCGAGATCAAGCCAGAACGTAATCACTTCCCCGTTAAGTCGCTAACTTCGTTCGAAAGTTAATTGATCAAAAAGAAGATCACTCAGAGTTTGACCTTTTTATTTTGCGGTTTGGAAATTGAGACGATTAGTGACAGCAGATATTTTTTTATCTGACTATTTTCGATGCTCTTAAAAGAGCGAATTAATGGAAGTAGCTCTTTATCGCCATCTTTCGCATCCTTCAACAGTTGGTTCTCACTTTTAAAATCATAACCGTAATGATCGCGGTCTGATTCGAGATAGCAAAAAAAGCCTGAGATTGGCTGCTTCAACAACTGAGAAAATTCAAACAACTTACTCGATGAAATGCGGTTTTGAGCTTTTTCATATTTTTGAATTTGCTGAAAACTAATATTGGTGAGCTCTCCAAGTTTTTTTTGACTGATGCCAGCAGCGCAGCGAAACTGCCTTAATTTTTTGGAGATGTGTTTATCGATTGGGGTAATTTTTCTAATTTCCATTGTGTGTGTGATGAAAATGTTAAGAAACAAAGCATGGCTGCAAGTAACAAAAGCAGTGGCAAGTAGCAATAGGTTGCGTAAATAGTAGTTCTAGAATTTTTAATTAGATCAACATCAATCGTCCCAGTTTGATTCAAATCGATTTGTTTAGCGACTCGACCAAATGGATCAACCAAAGCCGTAATACCAGTATTTGCTACGCGAATTAATGGAATTCCATATTCGATTGCGCGCATTTTGGACATGTCGAAATGTTGGTAAGGTCCACTACTATTTCCAAACCATGCATCATTGGTCAGGTTAACAAACATATCCGGAAGATTGTTTCTATCGACCACCTCATCAGAAAAAATTACTTCATAACAAACCAAAGGAGAAAAGGAAAAATTCTCCGTTACTAAAGTCTTTGGACCTTCACCAGAGCTGAATCCAACTCCACCTCCAGTAATGCCATCAACGACATTTCCTAGGAATAAAGATGACAATAATTCCTGCAAGGGAACGTACTCACCGAATGGAACAAGGTGGTGTTTGTCGTAATGCTCTAAAACGCCACTCTCATTAATTACAAAAATACTATTCCAAACATTCTTCTTCTCTAGCCTTAATCCACCGGTAATTAACACGCCATTTTCTGGCACCGCTTTAAGTAGGTGGGCAATTAAAATCGGATTGTCGTCAATGACGTAAGGCACAGATGTTTCAGACCAGATCACCACTTTAATATTTTTTGAATTTTCTGCGTTAGTGAGCTCGATCTGACGAAAAAAATCTTTTAATTTCTCGCGCTCATCCCATTTCAACTCTTGTTTAACATTGGCTTGAACTAGACGGATCTTAGATTCGTGATCATTAACAATTTTTGTCTCGTCGATATAAAAATGTGCAAAAAGCAAATTTCCGCATAAAAAAGTAACGATTATTCCAGCAAAAACCTTATCTCCACGCGAAGATTTTTTTTGCAAAAGTAAAATCGGAAATAACGAAACCAGTACTGCAAAAATGCTGAGTCCGTAGACGCCAAAGACCGAAGCGAGCTGTGCGAAATGCACATCGAATAGCCAAATATAGCCGAGTAAATTCCACGGAAATCCTGAAAAAAGATTTGAGCGCAACACCTCAAAGAATAGCCAGCAGAGAGCGAAGAGAAGAATTTTTTGGTAAGTTATTTTTAGATTAAATTTACCAATCAAAAACTTGTAAGTGAGCGCAAACAGCGCCACATAAAGAGCTAGAGCTGATGGAATCAAAGTCAGTGCGAAGGGAATTAGCCAGGCAAATTGCTTAGCATCAACAAGAAGCGAGATGGAAATCCAATAAATTCCAGCAAGAAAATGTCCGAATCCAAAAGCGAATCCCAGCCAAAAAGCTTCTTTTTTCTTCTCAATTTTCTCGAGCAAAAAATAAAAAACCGAGAAGGAAATTATTGTCACTGGAAAAAAGTGAAATGGCGCGAAAGCAAGTACAGCAAAGGCTCCGGCT
>CAMBES010000054.1 GCA_945865855.1 Rhizobium sp. Q54
CTTTAAGAAATTATTACGAAGAATGCCGAAAAAGAAGTTATGCTTGTTGTTTTTCACTCGATGTTCCGAAGGATGGTCATTGGAAGGAGTATGGCGGTAAAGAGCCAGAAAAAGCCGTTTGCTTGGTTATGAATTTTGGTAAGTTAAAATCACTTTTGAATGGGACATTTGTAAATTCTGTTTTAGCAACAAATAGTGGCATTATTTTACCTAATCATGCCCTTGGAAAAGATCTGCTATGCCTTCATTTGGACGATCAAGGAAATATTATTAAACAATATTGCGCCGATAATATCGTTCAAATTTTTTATCTAAATTATGGAGTGGTTAACTACGGTGATTTTGCAAATGATATTATTTTTCCTGATGTTAAGCCAGATCCGATTGAATATGTGTATTTCAAGGACAGCAGATATGAAAAAGAGAAGGAGTTAAGAATTTCTTTATCTGCTATTGGAATGGGTAAAATAAAGCTTCCAGATGGTCAATTATTTGATTTTCCAAAATCAATTCAATTTGAATTTAATCTTAATCAGGCACTTAATTGCGGTGCCATATCGCATATTGAAATATCTGATAAAACTTTTTTGCCAGAACTCGCTGAAAAAATGAATGGCGCAAAATTAATCTTTAATAACTAGAAAAATCTTTTTGCGAAAAAAAAGATGCAAAATCCCCAAATCTCCGTTTCACGTTAACCGAGTTTTTAGCAGAGGTATCAAGGCTTTATGCAATATCATCTGCAGAAAAACTCTCCGATTTTCTCTATTTAAAAATGTTTCTTAGTAAAAATTCTACCATTTCCTGATTTTAAAAATTTCTCAAATTCAGCGGCTTTGAACTCATCTTCAAAGGCTATATAATTTTTAATTTTCCAAGGAAGGAATTTGTTTGTGTGGGTTGATTTCCCGGAATTATGTTCGGTGAGTCGGCGTTTTAAATCTGAAGTGTAACCTATGTAGAAGCGATCGGGATTTTGTTGGCTTTCGAGGATGTAGGTGTAGTGCATATTTTCTGAGGGTGATCAGAGTTTGGTGGGGTTGGAGATTGTTGGACTAGCCCGCTTACGCACTTCGTGCTACAGCGCGGTCATCCGTTTTCGCTAACGCTACAGTCTTGCCCGTCTCCTGCGGAGCCAGTCGCGCTGTAGCGTAAGCGAAAGCGGATGGCGGAAGCGGTGAGATTCGAACTCACGGAACACTTGCATGCTCGGCAGTTTTCAAGACTGCTGCCTTCAACCACTCGGCCACACTTCCATAACTAAAATATTGCCTCTGCACCAGGGGCAACACCTCCATAGCTAAATATTGCCTCTGCACCAGGGGCAACACCTCCATAGCTGAAGATTGCCTCCGCACTAGAGAGGCTGCACTTTCAAACTATAATCTTATGTATGGTTGCTCAGCCGCGGGGGCCAAGGTTACACAAGGAAGTGGCAACCTATTTTAGGGTATTTTTATTTACAAGATGGCGTGTAGATTTGATGTGTAATTTTTTTGATGTTCTCTTTTTTAAGCGCAATCCCTGTAAAAATTTACTAACTCAGTTCTAAATTATACTACAAAAATCACCGCTTTATTGGCGCTCGCGCTTTGATAGTCAGCGCGAGTTTAGAAAATTTAAAACTGAGTTAGTAAATTTTACAGGGATGAAGTCTTAAAGAATTTGCTCTAATTTTTTTATTCATGAACGAACTAAACGAAATCCGTCCTTATCGCGCGATTCATCGACGCAAGTCTCGGAAAATTTTTGTGGGAAATGTTGCTATTGGTGGGGATGCGCCAGTTTCAGTGCAATCGATGACGAATACGCCAACAACCGATATTCAAGGCACAATTCGCCAGGTGAATGAGTGCGCAGAGTTGGGTGCAGAGTTAATGAGAATTTCGATTCCAGATCAGGAATCTTCCGAGGCGTTGAAGCAAGTTATTCCACATTGCCAGGTGCCGATTATTGCCGACATCCATTTTCACTATCGTCGCGGCATCGAGGCGGCGCAGGCGGGGGCGAAATGTTTGCGGATTAATCCGGGCAATATTGGCTCTGACGAAAAAGTGAAAGAGGTGATTAAAGCGGCGAAAGATTACGGATGCGCGATTCGAATTGGGGTTAATGCGGGGTCGCTTGAAGCAGACTTACTGCAAAAATATAAAACGCCAACTCCTGAGGCTTTAGTTGAGTCAGCGCAACGTCACATGAGAATTCTTGAGGATAATGATTTTTTTGATTTCAAAATCAGCGTGAAGGCTTCCGATGTTTTTCTTGCGGTGGCAAGTTACAAAGCGCTTTCAGAGGTTTGTGATTACCCAATTCACATTGGAATTACCGAGGCAGGAAGTTTAGCAGCAGGAACGGTGAAATCTTCGATTGGCCTTGGAACGCTACTTTGGCAAGGCATTGGCGACACAATGCGTGTTTCACTTTCGGCTGATCCTAAAGAAGAAGTGAAGGTTGCTTACCAAATTTTAAAATCGCTTGGGCTGCGTCACCGCGGGGTAAATTTGATTTCTTGCCCATCTTGCGCGCGTCAGGCTTTCGATGTAATCAAAACTGTAGAAGCAGTAGAGAAGAGGGTTGAGCACATTAAGAAGCCTTTAACAATTTCTATTTTGGGTTGCGTTGTTAATGGACTCGGCGAAGCGGCACACACACAAATTGGTATTACTGGCGGCGGAGCAGGGCGACACAATGTTTACATGAATGGCAAGCCAGATCATAAAGTTTCTAGTGAAGAATTGGTGGATCACATCGTCAATTTGATCGAAGCAGAAGCGAAAAAATAAGATGCATTTCAATAAAAATTTAATTGCCAAAAACTTTTCACTTGGGGCGAAAACTTACGATGAAGCGGCGCAGGTTCAGCTTGCTTCGGCTGAGGAATTAGTTGCGTTTATAATGCCTTATTTAAAAAAAGATGTGCAGATTTTAGACTTAGGTTCGGGGACAAGTTTTATTGCGAAGCAACTTGCGACTTATGAAATTACTGAGGTTGATATTTCGGCCGAAATGCTAAATTCTTGGCACGAGCGCCCTTCAAACGTTACCGCAATTCAGGCGGATTTTGAAAATTTACCTTTTGTAAAAAATAGTTTTGATCTGATTATTTCTTCATTTGCCTTGCAGTGGATTTCAGATTTTGAAAAAAACTTTTCGCAATTTTTTGAGCTATTAAGGCCTAACGGAATTTTTGCTTTTTGTTTACCAACAAATGGGTCGCTTGAGGAGATTCAAGATTTTAACATTAATGAATTTCCGACCAATTCTGAAATTAAAAACGCATTAAAAAAATCGAGGTTTAACGAAAAACTTCTCGTACAAAAAACTATTCAACAAAAGTTTCAAAATAACCGCGAGGCTTTAAAGTTTTTAAAAAGAATTGGCGCAAATTCTCCTGCGAAAACTAGGTTGCCTTTGAAAAGCTCAACCTACAAAAACCTAGGCGACGCGCTCTCTTGGAATATCTCATACTTCATTTACACTAAAAATGATCGTTAAAATTTTTAAAAAAATACTTGGCAGACCTAGCACTAAGGAGGCTAAAGAAAGTAAAATTTCTGTAAATCTTCATGAGAAAGCGAGTAAGGTTCAAAAATTTCTAGAAGACAGATTCGAGTTCGCGAATGAAGAATTTTATGTCATTAAAAAGAAACTAGAAGATCTGCGCGAAACCAACTATAATCAGGGTTTGAAATATCTGGAAAGAGGCGATGTAAGAGATGCAATTTTTCGTTTTCGTATTGTTAGAAAATTCTGGCCTGATCTCTTAGATGCTCACTATCATTTGGCTTACGCACTTATGCTTAACAACAAGCCAGATAAGGCAAAAGTGATTTTGCAGGGGTTATTATTGAATCATCCAGACTTCGACCCGAAGGCGCGAGAGCTTCTAAATAAAATAGAAAATATCAGTTAGAATGCTTCGCAGGTTATTATTTTTATTGATCTTCACCTTTTTTGCACTTCCCGCTTTTGCCGCAACGGTTGATGACGAATTTGACACTTATGAAAGCGCTCAGCCCGAAGAGTTTTATGATCCTTATGAAAAAATTAATCGTAAAGTTTTCGCGTTTAACAACACTTTAGATCGCTATTTACTTGAGCCAATTGCAAAAACTTATCGCAAGAGTTTGCCAGAGGTGGCTAGAGATGCGATTCATAATTTTCTTAATAATTTATCCTTGCCGATTTCTTCAATAAACTCGTTAGCGCAAGGCAAGACAGATAACGCACTCGCAACTTTTTCTAATTTTTTAATCAACAGCACGATTGGTCTCGCAGGTTTTATTGATGTCGCCTCTCAGAAAGGAATTTTTTATAAATACGAAGATTTTGGACAGACGCTCGGACGTTATGGAAGAGGCTCAGGAGCTTATTTTATGCTGCCGATTATTGGCCCAAGTTCAACGCGAGATCTTGGTGGATTTATTGTTGATAGGGCGGTTAGTCCAGTTGGTTTTAATGTTTTTGAAGTGGGTGGGCAAAGGGAGATAATGCCGCTAAAATATTTCGTTGGAATCGTCATAATTTCTGGAATTGACACTAGGGAGAGTCTCATCGATGTTATTGATAATATTCGTAGTGATTCATTTGATCCTTACGCAACAATTCGTAGCGCTTACTTACAAAAGCGTTTAAATGATATTAAGAACTAAACATGAAAAAACTTTTTGCGATTTTATTCTTTTTTCTTTGTGCCCAATCGAGCTTTGCGCAAGATGTTGAAAAGTCTGCAGCAGCAAGAAAATTTGTCGAAGAAATTGGAAATAAAGTTATCACCATTGCTGCCGAAAAAACTTCTGACGCAGCAAGGCGCGCAAAAATTGTTAAGGTGATTGATGACGTGATTGATGCAGAATGGATCGGAAGATTTGTTCTTGGTAAAAATTATAAATCTTCTACTGAGGTTCAGCGCCAACGCTTCACTAATCTTTACCGCGATTTCATGATTAATACTTACGGTCCGAAATTTAAGGATTACAACGGGCGTAAATTTACGGTGAATGAAGTGATAGAGCAGGGTGGGTTTTACATCGCAAAAGCAGAATTTTTGCCGCATGATTCTAACGTGCCGATCTCGGTTGATTTTAGAGTTAAAGAGCGCAACGGCAAGTTAGTGATTCTAGATTTTATTGCCGAGGGCATAAGCTTGATTGAGACGCAAAGATCAGAATTTAATTCTGCGATTTCGCAAAAAGGCACAGATAAATTTTTGGATGAGTTAACTGAAAGAGTCGAAAAATTGAAAAAGGCCAAGTAGCTATTTTTTACATCGTTCTTGTGTAAGTTTATCATTCGGTGTTTGAGATCTTATCTGCATCTTTGCCAGCTTACCTTCTTTCTGCGCAATAATTACTAGAAGTCGAAATCGAGTTAAGGAACTGAGCCACCCAATCCACATAATGACGGTTTTTGAATTATGAAAATTTACAAATCTCTCTGCCCAGCAAAAATTAATCTTTTTCTAAAAGTCGTAGGAAAGCGCTCAGACGGCTTTCACGAGTTAGAGTCTTTTTTCGCTTTTACCGATTTATTTGACGAGCTTTCAGTTGAGGTAAGCGATAATTTTTCTCTCGAAATATCTGGTGAATTTGCGCGATTTGTTGATCAAAGAAATAATCTCTTCGTAAAAATTTTAGATTTTTTTTCGCGTGAATTCGATGTTCCAAAAAATCTAAAAATCAAAATTGTAAAAAATATTCCAGTCGGCTCTGGCCTGGGCGGTGGTTCGTCTAATGCGGCCTACTTCATTAAAGCTCTGAATGAAATTTTTTTGTTAAATCTCAACAAAAAAGCCCTGCAAGAAATCTCGCTGAAATTTGGTTCTGACATTGCCTTTTTCTTTGAAGATAATGCTTCGATTGTGACTGGTCGCGGTGAGGTGATTGAAAATTTTTCTGAATTTTCTCCGATTAGGGCGCTGTTAATTCATCCTAAAATAGGTCTCAGCACTAAAGTAGTTTTCCAAAAGCTTGCCGGTAATTTTTCGCAAAAAATTACCGAAAGTAAATTAAGAAAAATGTCGATCGAAAATTTATTGAGCCTGCCAAATGACTTAGAGCAACCTGCGATCGCAACCTTGTCGGTTATTGAAGAAATTATTGATCAGCTCAAAGAATCTGGCGCGAATTTTGCCAAGATGTCGGGAAGTGGATCGGCTTGCTTTGGAGTTTTTTTCGACGAAGAAAAACTTACACAAGCCGAAGCAAAATGTGCCAAAAAATTTCCAAATTTTTTTCTAAAGAAAATTACGATTAACTGGTTTTCCGCTTGTAAGTTTTAACCCCCAGTTCTTAATCTATTTATAAGATCGCTATTATGTAATCTTTTAGCTCCTAATATTTCTATTTTTGTTCCAGGAGAAGAGGTGTCGACCTCTTGATTAAGTCCGTTAGTAATTTCTGGGCTATTCTCAACTTTAAATCTGAAACTGCCGATTTTGTTACTTTCAAATGTACAATTTGTGAATCTTGCAGTGGAGAAATTTTCAAGAATATTATCTTTCTCCTTTTCAAATCCTTCGAACGCATTCTCTAGATTTAGATTCTTAATCGTGCAGCTGCGGAAATCAGCGCGGTGGGTGCTCTGTAAAAATTTTCTAACATCTTCCGGTTCGGAGCCTTGGAAATCAAAAGTTAAGCCGCCATACATGGATCCATTTAGTCTGGTTGGTTCTACTAGATTGACTAATTCTTTAATATGTCTTGCCTCGAGCACTGGATTAGATTTGCCACGTTCACCAAAAGTCTCTTTGCTTAAACTGATTTTACCTCCGGGATATAATTTTGTGAGTTCTATGGCGTTTCTTAGTTGTCTTTCTGTTTTATTCGACTCACCTTTTAATAATTCTTTTCTGAGCCTTTCTATCTCTAGATTTTGAGTTTGTTTTTCTGATTCTAATTTTTTTATTGTGCTTTCCAAAATTTCCATCTCTCTATTTCTTTCTGAATCTTTGTGATTAAGAGTTGATCTCGCATTTACTTTCCCGGATAGTTCGTAATCTGAGACATTGATAACTAAGGGAGCTGATCCCAATTCTTTTAGTTTTTGTTTTTTATCTACTAAATCTAAAAGGGTCTTAGTAAAATCTTCGCTAATTGTTAGAGGAGATCCACCTTCGATAGTGACTTGGTGCTTGCTAGCATCAGTTATTGCAATAGAGCCTGTTTTATTTTCCGTAATCTCTTTGAGGAGTTGACTAAGTACTGTCGCTGTATTCCTCTCGGGGGCTTGATCTCCTCCCGCTTCTTTTTTTTCTAAAGCTTGGATTGTTACCCTTTTTATGCACTCGGTAATTTGTCTGATGAGTGTGACGCGCTCAGTGGCAAATTTTTCTTCTGCTTCTGCTTTTCTTAATGCTTCATTTGCTTCTATAACATCGTTTTCTTTGCTCGATGCCAGTGCGTAGGAGTCTATTTTAGTTTTTAATTCTTTTAATTTCGCTTCTAAGTCAGCAATTGTTATTCTTGGAGCTGGTGTTTCTTCTGGAGTAAGTGCTGGAGGAGGTGTTACTTCCCTTGCAACGAAAGCTACTATTGGAATTTCTGCAACTGGTTGAAGAGTTGCGATTTTCAAATCAGTAAAAAATTTCCCCAATTCAGATTTTTTATTTTCATCATTGAGAGTGGTGTAAATATCCATTTTTTCTATATTATTGATAGCCGGATCAGCCTCTTCATCTTTATTTTCATCTTTCGTTGTTTCTAGAAAAAGTTCACGACGATCAACCCGATTTCTAAAATTGATAAAGTTGTCGCGAACAGTTTTAGACACGTAATCATATTGATGTCGAAGACCATCTAGTTCATCATCTTTAAGTGCTGTAGCTATTGTTCCTTTGACTAATTTGTGCTCAAGAAAAACTCCATCAATTCCAAGAAGTTTTAGTAAGGCCGGTTTTTGTTTTAATTGTGCTAGACAGGTATCAAATTTTTTATCTTTTTCGGCTAAGACCTGAAATAGTGTCAATGAAACCTGATTGATAAAAGCTGCGCGGGAGAAGTCGTCAGTGTTGGTAAAAAATTCCTCAAAAGATTTTATTGCCTGATGATCTTCTGCTAGATTCAGTGACTTCTTAATTCCATTAATTGCTTCTCTAACACTGCTACTACCTACCGCGGAATAATCTTGTTTATTGAAATCAGCTCTATCTTGAAAGAAACTAAGAGAAATTAGTGCAGATAATGCGCCCTGATTAACTATTGCCGATCTCTCATTTAGTTTCTTATCGGCATTGTACAGACTAGTCGCATCGTGTGATAAATGGTTTTTGGTGTGTGTTGTTGAAGATGACGGAAGCGATGAAACATATTCAGTCTCAATAGCTTTCAGACCTTTTGGCAAATTATATGTAATTCCAACGATTTTAAATGGACTGCCAGCTGATCCAGTTTCGTAATGTTGCAAAAGACTAATTATCTGACTTTTTTGTTCGGCGTTCAAAGCAGGATTGACTAAGTCATTAAATAATAACTCGATTTCTTGCATCGCGATTAGCGAATTAATTCTTTCATCCTGGCCTTGTAAGGTTTTGTTTAGCTCTGCTCTTGTGCTAGACATTCTTGCAGATGTACCAGCAGAAAAAGAGCCGGTTAATTTTTCTTTGCCTGGAATATATCCAATTAAAGCATTCAGCTTTTGCACCTTTTTTTGAAGACTAACAGCAGCATCTGGATCACGGGTTGCTTTTACAAGGCTTTTAATTATTGCTTTCTGGTCCGCATCTAAGGTGGAAGTGTTAATGCCTGAAACTTTATCTCGGATCTCCTTTACAATACCTAAATTTTTGCCTCGTTCATATAATATTTTTCCGCCCAGAAGCTCGCGTTTTTTTCTTAATAATTCATCTTTATCAGTAGTTACTGCTAGAGGTTCTCTCTTGTCGGAATCCAACCTTGTTAGAGCATAATCAATTAGCCCAAGAGCTTCATCATCACTCATTCTTCGTTCGACAGAGCCATCATCTGTTTTTTCTTTCCAAGTCAAAGCAGCTCTTGTTAAGCCGATAGTTAGTTGTGAATTTTGGAGATCTATCAGCTTGATGATTTTAGTAGTTTTGTTGCCCGAGCTTAAACATTTCTCAAGCAGCCATCCTTGTTGTTGTGCATTAAATCTCCTCAAATCTTCATCAACAGCTTCTACAG
>CAMBES010000055.1 GCA_945865855.1 Rhizobium sp. Q54
TTGAGCGGAGTCGAGACCTCTGGGGTTCGGGCACAAACTTCAAGAGGTCTCGACTCCGCTCGACCGGCGGATTAGCTGTTAGAGCGGCGGATTAGCTGTTAGAGGGGCGGATTAGTTGCTCGATCGGCGGATTAGTTGCTCAAACTGCGGATTAGTTGCTCAACCGGCGGGTGAATTATTCGAACGGCGGATGATCGCAATTACAATCAAAAATCCTACCTACGCTCTTCCCCCGTCATCCTCGCGAAGGCGGGGATCCAGAAAAACGAGCTCGAAGCAGAATGCTAACCCTTCTGGATCCCCGCCTTCGCGAGGATGACGGGGGAAGATCAGGAGCGACGAAATAAAACGCGCGCCGGTCGAGCGGCGTGAGGATGCTAACCTTCCCAGATTTTTACCAATCCCCTGTCGAGTAAAAGCTGATTCAGGTAAATTCCTTCGTCGGCAACTTTTTGTGCGTCGATTTCGTTTTTGTCGCTGAAAAAAACATCGGCGACGTAGCGGCCGTAAATGTCTACTTTGATGGTTTTGACGACGAGGAAAGGAATTTTGTCGAGGATTTGCGTCAAAGCTCGCGCGCTTTCTTTGCCTTCTTCCGTGTCAATTTCCGCGGAGTCAATTCCCTTCAATCGAATGATTTCATTGTGAAAAGTTTTGAAGCCAAGATCGATCGTAACGCGAATGGTGTCGCCGTCGACAACGCGATCCAGGTAGGCTTTGTAGGTGTTAAATTTGCGCGGATGGCTGTCAGATTTTTTAAGTAAGTAGGTTTCATTTTTCTTAATTACGTCAACATTCTGCAAATTTTTCGACTGATTTTCGACCTCACGGAAAAAATTAAATCCACAATCGATGCAGGTCACGTCTGCGTTCTCGAGCTTGATTAGCGGGTAAGAAAATAATTGACCGCGCTCGGGGTGAAGTTTTGTTTTGATCAATTTTTTCTTCCTAAGCGGCTTTTTTATTTTTGCCAAGGATTGAGCCGGAGAGTTAGCCGGGGAGTTAGCCAAGGAATTAGATTTTGTGACTTCGATTTGCAGCTCGTCCGTTGTCCAAGAATTGTCTCTGACCAGATTTTCCAAACGCTTTCTTTCCTCATCTTTTTTTACGCCGCTGAGTGTTTGGTAGTGAGTCCAGTTGAGCTGCTTTTCATCTTTGGGCAATTTTGGGTAGGATTGGTAGAAGCTACGCATTCTGTAAAGACTGTTGTCAGAAATTGCAGTGTCTTGCACCAACTTCTCCATCAATTTTTCTCCGTAGCCAGTTTTGTTGTTACGTGACAAATGCTCGTCAATTATTTTCCCCACATTCCAAGCCATTACGACCTTTTGTCGCGCAATGTTTTGAACGATGTTTTGCTGCGCTTGCCCAATTTGTTTTTGAATTTCAGTGAGAAGATTTTCGTAGCCGACGAGAGCAATTTCAGTCATTGGTTTTTGATTTTTTTCTAATTTTCCCAGCGCTGGGGAAATTAGAATTTTGCCCTGGGCAAAAATTGATGTTTTTTCTTGGAGTCAGTAGAATCAAGGGTTTATGGCCGGTGGCGTGTAAAAATTGTGCTAATTTTTAGCTCTCCTGGATCCCCGCCTGCGCGGGGATGACGTTGAAAGTACGTACTTCTCCCGTCATCACTGCCTGGTCGGGGATGGTGTTGAAAATGCGTACTTCTCCCTTCATCCCCGCGCAGGCGGGGATCCAGAAGAGCTAAACCTTCAGCCAATTAATTAACTTTTTAAACGCCTCGCCGCGATGCGAAATTTGATCTTTTTCTTGCGGATCGATTTCGCCAAAAGTTTTCATCATTCCGTCTTTGATGAAAATTGGATCGTAGCCAAAGCCTTTAGTTCCTCGTGGCGGGAAGATTAGAGATCCATCAACTCTACCTTCGAAAGAAATCGAAAAATTCTTTTCAGGATCAAAAATCGTTAGATTGCAGACGAAGTAAGCACGCGGATTTTCTTTGATTTTTTTGGAAATTTTTTCAAAAGCTTCGGGGAAATTTTTTTGTGCGAAACGTGCGGAGTGAATCCCGGGCTCGCCATTCATGGCTTCAATACAAAGACCAGAATCGTCAGCGAGGGCGACGATCTTGGTTTTTTCACCGTAAAATTTTGCTTTGATGAGAGAGTTTTCGGCAAAGGTTTTGCCATTTTCTTCAGGTTCAGGAAGATTGAACTGAGAGGCGGAGATGGATTTAATTCCAAGGGGTTTAAGCAACGCGGAGATTTCGAGAATCTTGCCCGCGTTACCTGAGGCAATTAGTAAACGTGAAGAATCGCTAAGCTGCAGCAACTTCTTCAGATTTTGCAGCGGCAGCTTCTTTTTCTTTAGCCGCTTGAGCTGCAGCTTTCTTTTTCAAATTAGAACCTTTTGCTTTTGCAGTGAATTCTGGCTTGTGCTTTTCTGCACCTTTTACACCAAGAGAGATTAAGAATTTTGCAACTTTTTCAGTTGGTTGAGCACCAACAGAAAGCCAATGTTCGATGCGTTCTTTGTTAAGAGTAACACGCTTTTCGTTTGAGTCTCCAAGCAACGGGTTGTAAGTGCCAAGCTTTTCTAAGAATTTTGAATCGCGTGGTGAGGTGCTGTTAGTTGCAAGAATGTGGTAAAATGGAACACCTTTTCTTCCTGCGCGTGAAAGACGAATTTTGATCATTTTTTTTGTTTGATATTTTTACTGACGGTAGGGGATGAGCGGCAAGGTATTTGGGCAAAACTGTTTTGCAAGTCGGGCTTACCACATTTTTTTGTAGCCAATCATTCCCGGAAGATTCGTCGGCGCGCCCTTTGTAATTGGTTTATTTTAGCAAATTTTTTACAGCTAGATTAATTACGTTAAAAACTTCTTCAAAGCCTTGATTATTGCCGTAGTAAGGGTCGATGACTTCATCATTCCAAGAATTTTTCGCTGCGCAAAACTCTAAAAATAATTTCACCTTGTTACGATATTCTTGCGGAGATTCGGCCAAAAGACGTGAGAAATGGCCGCGATCCATTGCCAGAATTAAATCAAAATCAGCAAAATCATTTTTACGAATTTTGCGCGAAGAAATATCGGCGAAAGAAATTCCGTGCTGCATTCCAACCATTAAGCTCCTTTGGTCTGGAGATTCTCCGATGTGAAATGCTTCGATTCCGGCAGAGTCAAAAATAAAATTATTTTCAAGATTTTTTTCTTTTGCTTGATGACGAGCAACCGCCTCAGCTGTCGGCGAACGACAGATATTTCCAGTGCAAACGAAAAGAATTTTCTGGGGGGAATTTTTTTGGGGAAGATTTTTTTTCAAGGGCTAGAAAAGTTTTTTCTTTTTAAAGATTAGAACTTGCGCTACGGCCATCAAGAACATCACGATGGTCATCGACCAGAATGCGAAATTATTTTCTAAACCTGGAAGACCGCCAATATTAACACTGAAGATACTCGTAAAAAATGTTAGCGGAATAAAAACCGAGGTAACAAGCGACAAAACATACATGCTTTTATTCATCTTCTCACTTAGTCCGTGAAAAATTTCATCGTGCAAAATTTGCGCACGATCACGCGTTTCTTCAACCTCTTCAATCAACATTGTGATTTGATCGAGATTTTCTTGGAAATGCCTTTTTGCCCAACCGCTAATCCAGGATTGTTCACAGATACGAAGTTTAGCAATCGCCTCTCTTTGAGGTGCAAGGTAACGCTTGAAAGTAGTTAATTTAGTTCTGATTTGCAGAACTTCTTCACGAAAAATAACGTCGTGAGTAGTCATTATTTTTTCTTCGAGATCATCAACTTTGTTACCGAGAGCGTAAAGAAATGGCGAGGTAACAAAGAGAGTCTGATACAGTAAATTATAAATAAATTCGGCAGAATTTTTGATTATTTTACCTTCTTCAACTTGGTCGCGCAGATCAAAAAGTGATTTCATTTCACGACGCTGAATAGTGATGATGCGCTCAGCATCAACCCAAACTCGAACCGAAACCATGTCTTCTGGCTCAGAATTTTTGTTAAGATTTATTCCGCGCAAAATCATTAACAAACCAGTTTCGAATTCCATCACTCTTGGCCTGGTTTCTTCGGCGGTTAAGGCGTTGATGATTAGATGATCGAGGTAACTAACCTCACTTTGCAGCCACTTATTAACTGTTTTACTATTCCCATCGAGATGAACCCAGGCTAAGCCATTATTTTCAAGCTCTTGCGCGACTTCTTTGTTGCTGAGTTTTGCCGCCTTACCTTCTGAATTAAAAGAATAGGCAAAGATTACCGGATTAGTCATTTTGCTTACGTAATTTGCGAGCGACGATGTTTAGAGACTCAACAACGACAGTGAAGAAAAGAGAGAAGTAGAGATAGCCCTTCGAAATTTCAAAGTGGAATCCATCAGAAAGAAGAATCACGCCGATCATAAAAATAAAGGCGAGAGCGACAATTTTTAGTGAGGGATAAGTTTGTAAAAAGTAACTGATTCTTTCCGAAGCAAGCAGCATCACGCCCATCGCAATTGTAATCGCAGTAATAATTACCGGAATGTTGTTAGTCATGCCAACCGCGGTGATTACTGAATCAAAAGAGAAAATAAAATCGATCAAAGCGATTTGTAAAATCGCCGCGACCATGTTTTTTGCGGCGTTAAATTGTTTTTCTTCTTTCGAAGCGTGCAGGCCAAAATAAACATCGTTAAGAATTTCCCATCCGCTTTTAATAATCAAAAATAAACCACCTAGAATTAGTAAAAAATCCTTAAAGGAAAAACCGCGATCGCCGATGTAAAATAGAGGATCGGTCAGGCTCATCACCCAAGACAATGTCATCAGCATCAAGATGCGAATTATTAAAGCCAAAAATAGACCCACGCTGCGAGCAATACGACGATCTTTTGCTGGTAATTTAGCGACGGCTAAAGCGATGAAAATTAGGTTGTCGATGCCCAGAACAATCTCGAGAAAAGTTAGAGTAAGAAGACTGAAAAAGATGTCGTAAGTTAAGAGGTCCATTTGATCAAAGAGATAAGTTTTTTACGGTAAAGAAAAGCAAGTAATGGCTGAATGGCGAGTCCCAAAACAGCAAAATAATCGCCAGAAATTTTTTCAAATAGATGTTTGCCGAGAGATTCGTATTTGTAACTACCGGCACAGCCCCAAGGCTTGTCTAGCTCGACGTAATGCTCAATTTCATTTTCTGACATTTTGCGCATTTTTAACTCCACTAGAGAAAAATTTTCGAAAATAATTTTACCAGCAAAGGCAATTACTACTGCATTATTTTGAAAATGAGTTTTGCCATTAAATTTTTTAAGCTGAGCCAATGCTTCTTGCGCATTTTTTGATTTAGAAATTTCTTTTTTTTGAAATTCACAAACCTGATCAGAGCCTATTACGTAAGCCTTTGGAAACTTGGCACTAATCGAAAGCGCTTTTTCTTTTGCTAAAAATAGTGCCAATTTTTTTGCCGACATTTTTGGCAAATTTTTCTTCTCATTGTCTTCGTCGTAAAGCGGAGCAATGACTTCAAAATTCAAAGCAGAATCGGTTAAAATTTTTTTTCTAACTTGTGAAGTGGAAGCAAGAATCAAATGAGTCATTTACTTGATCATCAATAAAAATTTTCTTTCCATTTCAGGGTCGGTTTTAAAAACACCAAGCACTGTTTTGGTAATGGTAGAAGTATTAATTTTGTGAATTCCACGTGTGGTCATGCATTGATGTTCGGCATCAATAAGAACGGCAACACCCTTTGGTTTTAAAACTTTATAAATCATGTTTGCAATCTGTGCCGTCATGGTTTCTTGGGTTTGTAAACGTTTCGCGTAAACATCAAGCAGGCGAGCAATTTTGCTAATTCCAACCACTTTTTTATTCGGAACGTAAGCAATGTGGGCCTTGCCAAGAAAAGGCACCATGTGATGTTCACAATGTGATTCAACGCGCATGTCTCTAAGCAAGACCATGTCATCGTAGCCCTCAACTTCTTCAAAAGTTTTGCCGAGAATTTTTTCTGGATCTGCTTCGTAACCAGCAAAGAATTCGCGGTAAGCATTAACAACTCTTTTTGGAGTTTCACGCAAACCTTCGCGATCTGGATTATCCCCAGCCCAAGCAATTAGTGTGCGCACAGCATCTTCGGCCTGCTTGATTGATGGGGGAGAAATTTTTGTCATTTTGTTAAATTTGGATTGAGGAAATCAAAAAATCAGACCAGCAAATTAGTTTTGGGCAAGCTGCTGTTGCAAGTAAATTTTTGCCAAATACGTTTCACCGCTCTACCAATACTTCTAACAAATTTTCACCCATGAAAAAATATTTCTTCGCTTGCCTCGCAGCTATTTCTCTAATCTCACTTAGCGCTAATGCTGCTGGAACAGGCATTCTTGATGTTGAAAAAATCATCAAAGAATCTTCAGCGATGCGTGATGTACAAGCTAAAGTTGGCAAAAAACAAGATGAGTACCAAAAAGAAGTCGCCAAAAAACAAGAAGAATTAGAATCAGAACAAAAGCGTATTGAAGGAAAAAGAAACGTTCTTTCTAAAGAAGCTTTTGAAAAAGAAACTGTGGCCTTCGAAAAGAAACTTGATGATCTCAAAACCTTCGTCGACAAAAAACAAAATAGCCTAAAGAAAGCTTCAATGGAAGCTATGAGCAAGGTTAATGACAAGATCAAAGACATCATTTCTGACGTTGCGAAAGAAAAAGATTTCGATGTGATTACCCCTGCATCACAAACTCTTTACTACAAAGATGAACTTGAAGTTACTGATGAAGTCTTGAAGAGATTAAACAAGAAAATCTCTAAAGTTGATGTGAAGTTCGATTAGATTTTTTTAGCCAAAATAGAATTTAAAAACTCCCGAGTAGCAATATTCGGGAGTTTTTTTGTGTCTAATTTTTGCTCTTCATTTCGACAAAAATAGTTGAAGCGTCGATTACAAATAAAGATGGATGAGGCGCTGCGCTCGCAAGAAAAATCAAAAATTGAAAAAATTACCGACGTTGAAACTTTTCGTAAACATTAAGCAATCGTGACTTGTCAATCTTAGTGTAGCGCTGCGTGGTCGAGAGATTTTCATGTCCGAGCAAGTCTTGAATTGAGCGAAGATCAGCTCCCGCTTCAAGTAAATGGGTCGCAAAAGAATGGCGGAAAGAGTGAGTGGTTACAGTGTTGGACAATCCAAGCATGACGCGAATTCTTCGAATCAATTTGTCGAAATCGTAACGGGTGTAAGTTTTGCCTTTATTGCCAAGAAAAATTCCCGATTCGTGTTCAACAACAAAAGGGCAAATCGCCAAATAATCTTCAATCCTCAATTTAATAATTGGCAATAGTGGTAACATTCTCTGCTTTTTGCCCTTGCCCGTAACAATCAAAGTCTGTGAATTTTGCAGACTATTTTTACTAACGGCCAAAGCCTCAGAAATCCGCAATCCGCAGCCATAAATCAAAGTTAACAAAGCCACATCTCTTTTCGCCTTCCACTCAGTTTTTTGCACTTCTGCTATCGCCGCAAAAATTTTTTTAATATCAAATTGATCAACAGCTTTCGGCAAAGGCTTTACTACTTTTGGCGTTTTAATTTTTTCAATTTCGCTGTTGGTAAGTAACTCATTGCGACTTAAAAAATTAAAAAATGAACGAAGACATGCGAGCGCTCTGGCGTTGGATGAATTAACATGGTTGCCGTGACGTTCGACTAGCCATTTACGAAAATCATGAACGGTTAATTCAGAAAATATTTTTTTGGTAATGACGACACCATTTTTGCGAAAGAGAGAATCAATGAAATAAAAAATATCGATTTGGTAAGAGCTTAAAGTATTACTTGAGTAACCCTTTTCCACCTCCATAAATCGCAAAAATTTTTCGATCAAATTCATCATCTCAACATCGCATTTATCATTTATTTTTAAGGCTTCAGACATGTTTAAAAAATTTATTTTCTGCATTTTTTTCTACATAAATCCGGCGCTTGCCAGTGAAATATGGAATAGTGATGAAGGTTTAAAACGCTTGGAAAAAAGCCAATTCAAAAATGATTTTTATCAGCTGGTAAATTTCTATCAGCCACAGATCAATCCTGTCTACTGCTCGATTGCGAGCTCAATAATAGTTTTAAATGCGCTGAATTACGGAGAAATTTCTAGTCAAAAATCTGAAGAACTTATCAAGCCAAATGGCGAGGTGGCTGAATACAAACTTTTTACTCAGCGAGGATTTCTTAATAAAGAAACGGACAAAATCAAACCTCGAGAAGTCATTGATTACAAAGCTCAGAACAAGGATTTGAAATATGATCCCGGAATAAGTTTGAGCGATTTATCCAAGATTCTTTCGCGAAATTACCACTTAAAAACCACTCTCGTTTCAGTTAAAAAAAATAATCAAAAAATTGTCGAAGAATTTCGTTTAACTCTCAAAAAAGTTCTGAGCGACAAAACAAGATTTTTACTCGTCAATTTTAACGGAGAAATTTTGAAACAAAAATACTCCGGTCATTTTTCACCTCTAGTAGCCTACGACGAAGAGAGTGATTCGGTTTTAATTTTGGATGTTGCGCTGCATAAAAATCAGTGGTTTTGGACTCCAATTTCTGATCTAATTTCGGCGATGAATACAAAAGATAACAACACTTACCGAGGCTACCTTCTGGTTGAAAATCGTTAAAATTTTACCTACCTTTTCCTAGAAAGCACTTGCATGAAAAAAATTGTTAAAAAAAAGTGCCACCCGTCGGGAGTGTTCCAAATACAAGACCTTTAACAGGGAATAGGTGCACACGCTGGGTTTGCGTGGTGGTGGCTCCCGACATCAAAATTCGAGGCTCTCTTAAAGAAATTTAAGGGAGCCTTTTTTGTTGCCTTTTCTTCAAAAAAACTGAGTATTTTTTTACGCTTTTTTCTTAAAAAAATTCTTCCACTTCAGGTGTTCATCTCGCTTCGTAATCACACAACTTATTCCCTCTGCAGAGGATCTCTCACAATTTCAGAATTGGTTGATGCGGCAAAAAATTACAAAATGCCCGCAGTTGGAATTTCTGATTGTCAGAATCTTTTTGGTGCTTTGGAATTTTCTTCGGC
>CAMBES010000056.1 GCA_945865855.1 Rhizobium sp. Q54
GTTGGATAAGTTAAATATTAAATCGCATTTTGTTGACGGCTTAAGAGTTACTGACGCAGACACTGTTGAAGTTGTTGAAATGGTTCTCGCTGGCTCAATCAATAAAATGATTGTCAAAGAAATTAATCGCGCCGGTGGCAAAGCAATTGGACTTTGCGGCAAAGATGCAGACATGATTCGTGCGCGCAAAGTTTCAAAAACTCAGAAAGATCCCGATTCAAATATTGAGAAGATTTTAAATCTCGGCTTCGTTGGCGAGCCTTACCATATCGACCCCGAAATTCTCGCAATGTTTGAAGATTCCGACATTATTCCGGTAATCGCCCCAATCGGCATCGGCGACAATGGAGAAACTTTTAACATCAACGCCGACACAGTAGCCGGCGCCATTGCTGGCGCGATGCAAGCTGCGAAGTTAATTATTCTTTCTGATGTTGATGGCGTGATGTTGCCGAATGGCGAACTCGTAAGTCACTTAAATGCTGCAACAGCGAGGCAAATGATTACTGACGGAATAATTACCGGCGGGATGATTCCAAAAGTTGAAACTTGTTTGAATGCTTTAGAAAAAAGCGTTGGTCACGCTCACATTTTAAACGGCGCAGTAGACAATATTCTGTTGATGGAAATTTTTACCGAGTCTGGCGCTGGGACGATGATTTTGTAGCTGTAAAACACCTACTCTCTCAATTATTTCCTTCTTTGCAGGAAAAGTCCGTCACCTAACTCAGATCCGTCATTAGAATTGTGACAGCATATCGCCAAGCCTTAATTCTATTAGTCTTGTGCGAGCACCTCACCGATTGATTAAGATTTTTGCTTTTCCAACTTCCCGATTCGTTTTTCTAGAACATCTGTAATAACTGAAAAATCTAAACCTTGCCGCCTTAGCAGCACGAGTAAGTGAAAGAGCAAATCCGCTGCTTCATTTGCAAGTTCTTCACTATCTCCCGCTAACGCAGCAAGAGCAACTTCCACCCCCTCCTCTCCAACTTTTTGTGCGATTCTCTTAGTACCTTCAGCAAATAATTTTGTTACGTAGCTATTCTCTTGCGGATTTTTGTAGCGCGAATCGATGATTTTAATGAGCTTAGAAATGGTTGGTTGCTCAGTTTTAAAACAACTCACATCACCCTTGTGACAGGTTGGGCCCGTAGGCTTAGCATAGATCAACAATGAATCATTGTCGCAATCAAGAGCGAGATTTATTAGAGATAAATAATTTCCCGAAGTTTCACCTTTGACCCAAATTCTTCCTTTGCTGCGACTAAAAAAAGTAACTCGTTTAGCGTTAATCGTTTGTTCAATTGCTTCGCGATTCATGAATCCAACCATTAAAATTTGCATCGATTCACAATCTTGTACAACCGCCGGTATCAAGCCTCCGAGTTTATCAAAATTAATTTGATCGATATTAATATTCATATCCGTACTTCAATTTTATTTTCTTTTAAGAATTTCTTTAGCTCGCCAATAGCAATTATTTTTTTGTGAAAAACACTCGCCGCTAAAGCAGCGGTAACATTAGTTTTTTCAAATAAATCTTTGAAATGCGAAAGAGCTCCCGCGCCTCCAGAGGCAATGAGCGGAACATTTGTCAATTCACTAATTTTGATAAGCTGCAAAATATCGTAACCCTTGCGCACCCCATCTTGATTCATGCAATTTAAAACTATTTCCCCAGCGCCGCGCTCTTGAATTTCCTTTACCCACTCAATTGTTTTTCTGCCGCTATTAGCTATTTTACTGGCGTCGCCACTATTTTGATAAACAAAATATTCACCGTCTTTTTCAAAACTATCGATTCCAACAACTACGCATTGTCTTCCGAATCTATCTGCAAGTTTATTAATCAGCTCAGGATTTTCTAAGGCTGGAGAGTTAATCGAAATTTTATCCGCACCATTTTCAAGAATAGATTTCGCATCACTAACACTTCTGATTCCGCCTGCGACCGAGAATGGAATATTAATGATTTCAGCAATTTTTTTTATCCACGAGCGATCAACAATTCGACCATCTGGACTGGCGGTAATATCATAAAAAACCAATTCATCTGCACCCTCATCAGAGTAAGATTTTGCAAGATTTAAAATATCCCCAACGATTTCATGATTCTGAAATTTTACACCTTTAACAACCTTACCATCCCTAACATCGAGACAGGGAATTATTCTGATTTTGAGCATAAGAGAAAAAAATTTTGTAATAACTTCATGCCCGCAACCCCAGATTTCTCTGGATGAAATTGTACTCCGTAAAAATTATTTTTTTTAATCACCGCTGAAAAATTTACGCCGTAATCACATATGCCAATAGTATATTTCAAATCCACTTGCGGCGCAAAGCTGTGGACGAAATAAAAATTATCTTTCGCAGAAATTCCAGCAAAGAGCGGATCATTTTCTTGAAGATAAGTTAAATTATTCCAGCCCATATGTGGCACAACCCTTACTCCTTCAAGCTTTACGACTTTTAATGGAATAAGCCCCAAACATTTTGCATCATCTTCATCAGATGATTCGCAAAGTAATTGCTGCCCCAAGCATATCCCCAAAAAAGGCTGTTTTATTTCACGAATGACCGCGCTTAATTTTTTTTCATTAAGCAATTTCATCGCATAACCCGCAGCACCAACTCCTGGCAAAATCACATGACTCGCTTGCGCAATCACACTCGGATCAGCAGTTACCACCGACTTAATATTTAAGCGATCAATTGCCGCTTGCACCGAGGTAAAATTGGCGCCACCACCATCAACAATGGCAATAAAATTATTTTTCATAACATTCCCTTCGTTGATGGAAGATTGCTGCCATTGATTGCAACCGCCTGCCCTAAGGCTTTAGCAACGCATTTAAATATTGCCTCGATCATATGGTGAGTATTTTCTCCAGTCGCACTGATATGTAATGCGCAACCGAGATTGGTGCTAAAACTCTCGAAAAAGTGCTTCACCATTTCGCAAGGAAATTCGCCAACAAATGGACTCTTAAACTCAGCTGCAAATTTACAAAATCCCCGACCACTTAGATCAATACTTACTTTTACTTCAGTCTCATCCATCGGTAATAGAAATCCGTAACGATTGAGTCCAACCTTATCTCCCAAGGCCTGCTTCAATGTTTGTCCTAAAACAATTGCGACATCTTCGACGCTGTGGTGGACGTCAATATTAATATCTCCAATCGCTTTGATGGTCATCGAAATGCCGCTGTGCTTTGAGAGCTGCGCTAACATGTGATCAAAAAATCCGATGCCAGTTGTGATATTTGAGAGGCCTTTTTCATCTAAGGTTACGCAGCACATCACTTCAGTTTCGAAAGTTTTACGACTTTGTGAAGCCTTGCGAATCAAGGGCTCTTCGTCATATGCTTTTGTACCAAGCGCGGCTAGTAACAAATTATTTTCTTCCAAATTTCCAACTGTAATTCGCAATGCCGATGGAATATCACTTGTTCTACTTCTGACAATTATTCCCTTCCTTTTCAGGTTTTGATATAGCTCCTCAGCGTCCTTTGCTATCACTAATAAAAAATTCGCTGAACTTTTGTAGACCCTTTCAATCGAAGGCGCCTTTAACAAATTCTGATATAAATATTCGCGCTGCTCTTTGAGTTGAGCGATATTTTTTTCCGCATAAAAAAGTCCGATTGGCGAAAGCGCTTCAAGTGCTGCACTGGCGCTCAAGGATGAAATCGGATATGGTGAGATTACTTTTCGAAGCAGCGCAATAATTTTTGGATCAGCGATAAGAGCGCCAATTCTTGCTGCGGCAAGACCATAGGCCTTAGATAGAGTTCGCATCACCACCAAATTTGGACATTCTTGCAAAAGAATTGTCGCCGAAGACTCATCAGCAAATTCAATATAAGCCTCATCGACCGCAATTATTCCACGCTCATTATTAGCAACACATAATGCCTTAATTTCAGCTAAAGAAATTGTCGCGCCGGTTGGATTATTTGGAGTGCACAGGAAAATAATTTTAGGATTGCCAATAGCATATCCGTTGATCACGCCTACGCCATTGATGTTTGCCGCCACTGCATAATATCCAAATGTTGGCGAATTAATTGCGACAGAATCGCGATTTGGCACACAAAAAACCCTGATCAATAAATCTATACCCTCGTCCATTCCTCGCGTGATTAGCAACTGCGCCTCATTAACTCTGTAAATTTCTGCCAATCTTTTTTTTAACTTAATTGGCTGAGGTTCGGGATAACGATTCAAAGAATTATTTTTATCGGCATAAGGCATTTGCGGGCTCTCATTGGCATCGAGATAAATCTCTGCCCCAGAAGAATAAGCTCCTGAATATTCGCCACGTGCTGAGCTGTAGGCCTTAAGACTTAAAATCTCTGGCCTGACAATTTTTTCTAACCAATTCATAAATTTTCCTCGATCATTTTTCTCCGCAGATTCACTGCGGTTTTGTGTGCATCTAAACCTTCAAGCTGAGCAAGCGTTTCAACCGTGGGCGCTAAAGCGAGCAATCCTTCTTTTGAAACTTCCTGAAAAGTGATTGATTTCATAAAACTTTCGACACCTAAACCCGAATAACTTTTCGCATAACCATAAGTTGGAAGAACGTGATTGGGGCCAGAAGCATAATCACCGAGAGCTTCAGCAGACCATTTTCCGATAAAAACTGATCCGGCATTTTGCACAAAATTTAAATAATTTCGTGGATTGTCGATTTGTAAAATCAAGTGTTCGGGGGCAAAAATATTAGAAATAGCAAAGGCCTCATCAAGACTATCAACAATAATAATCGCCGCATTTTCTAGGGACTTCGTGATAATTTTTTGACGTTGTAAATTTTTTAGCTGCGCCGCGAGAGCTTTATCTACCTGATTTGCCAAGCTTTGTGAAATTGTTATTAATATCACTTTCGAATCAACATCATGCTCTGCTTGTGATAATAAATCAGCAGCAACCAATTGCCCATTTGCCCGATCATCAGCTATTACTAACACCTCAGAAGGCCCAGCCGGCATATCCAACGCCGCACCGCACGGATCTTGCGCAACCTGAAGTTTTGCTTCGGTAACATATTTATTTCCCGGACCAAAAATTTTTATTACTTTAGGAATAGTTTCTGTGCCATAAGCAAGAGCGGCAATCGCTTGTGCACCGCCTACTGCAAATATTTTGTTAATGCCACAAAGCTTCGCCGCATAAATAATTGCCGGATTAATTTCTCCATTTTTATTTGGCGGCGTAACAACAATTATTTCCCGACATTTGGCAATTACCGCTGGAATTGCCAACATAAGAAGTGTTGATACCAATGGCGCGGTGCCGCCAGGAATATAAAGACCGACACGCTCAATTGCCTTATATTCCTTCCAAGCATCTATCCCATTTTTATTTAGACGAAGAGTTTTTGGTAACTGTAATTCATGAAAATCGCGGATGTTTTTATAAGCAGTTTCGATCGCATTCTTAACATCATTGCTCAGCTCATCTTCACTATTTCGTGGTATTAATTTAACTCCATCGAATAGCTCAGTGTAATAGGAAATGGCAGCATCGCCATCTCTACGAACTCTCGCGATGATGCCGCTAACATTATTAGTTAGCTCCTCTTGTGATTCAGAGCTATTGCGATTGAGCGCCAAAGCTTTCTCCTCCTTTGTAGCAGCGTTCCAGGTTAAAATTTTCATAAATCAAAAAATCATTTTTTCTATCGGCAGTACTAAAATTGAGCTCGCGCCAAGCTCTTTAAGATTTTCAATCATATCCCAAAAAACTTCTTCGGGACTGACTACATGCACCGCAACTTTTTTGGCATCACCTCTCAACTCTAAAATTGTTGGCGATTCACTGCCCGGCAAAATTTGTGCCAATCTTGGTAGTTTGGCGCGATCGATATGCATCATGATATACTTGTTGCGATTCGCATTTAATACGCCGTTGATCCTAAGTATTAAACGATCAAAAAGGATTTGTTGCTGCTCATCTAAAGCAGTAAGTTTGCGAATAAGAACTGCTTCACTCGCTTCCACCTGCACAAATTCTTGCAACCCATTCTCGCTTAGAGTTGCCCCACTCGATACCAAATCACAGATCAAATCCGCCACGCCAATTTGCGGCGCCAACTCAACAGAGCCATGCATTTCAACTATTTGCGCATTGATTTGATTTTTGGCAAGAAAGCTGCGCAGACTGTTTGGATAAGATGTAGCGATGATTTTACCGCTTAGATCTTGAAATGACTTATATGCCTTATCCTTAGGTGTGCAAAGGCTTAATCGACATTTGGAAAAACCAAGCGACATGATAGTTTGCGGCACATTATTTTTTTCCGAAGAGTTTAGATTTGCCGATTGTTCAGAAAGTAAATTTTGACCAATGATACCAATATCACATATGCCGTTTGCAACCAAACCCGGAATATCATCATCTCGCGCAAAAATAAAATCGATTCCAAACTTTTCATCTTGAGTAAGTAACTGATGTTTAGTCGCCGAAATTTTGATACCGCATTTTTGAAGTAAGTCCAAACTACCTTCCGCCAATCTCCCCGATCGCTGCACTGCCATACGCAATTTTTGTCTCATTTTGATTCTCCATTTTTTATAAAATTAGTGATCTACTGTACTAGTATAGTAGTACAAATAATCAAATGTCAATATCTGAGAACGGCGCGTGACGGAAAAGATAAAAGTTTTTTATGTGCAAATCGTGAGAGCCTTATAAGCCCTTAATCTTCTTTAGCATCCTGCGATAACCATTATGAGGCTCATCTTTTAAAAACCTCGCAACTCTGCCAATAGTAGTAAGGCTCGCTCCAGAGATTTTGTGAATATCTCTGTAGGACAAATCTCCCTTCTCTAACAATCTACACACTCGCCACCTTTCAGCTAGTGCCTCAATTTCTTGAGGCGTACACAAATCTTTTAAAAAACTACCCACTTCATCTTTTGTCTTAAGCAATAATAACGCTTCACACAAATCAGTTACGGCACTGCGATGATTATTTTTCATGAGATACTTAATTTCTGAATTGCTCGCAAATTATTCGCGATTCTAGGGAATAATTTTATCCCAGATTCGTTATTAGAATTAAGAGCTAGTAGAAATAATAGCGCGACTCTAATGACGGATCCGTTTTTATACTTACTCAATCTAAAGAAGCCGATTAAAAAATGATTTTGCTATCATCTAACTTCTTCCCCCTCCTCCTTTTTTTTGCTCAGTTCCATCTTCATTAGCACCTTCTTTGGCGGCCGCACCTTGTAACTTTGACGCCTCCAATAAAGACGGTGATGATGAGGGCATAGGTTCGTTTGCTGCCATAACTTCACTTGCACAAGAAAGCTCATTTCTTACCTCTTCGTAAAGTGAGGAGTAATTTTCTCTCAAGTACACGTTGAGTGCATCTTTAAAATATCTACCAATTTGAGGCTCGAGTTTTGTTTCTGGTAACGAGCTTACAACTCGACATTGACCCAAAATTGGGTCTGAGGGTTCTTTTAAATTTCCGTTACATTGATTAGAGATTATATTAAGAACTTCGTAAGATGCTCTTAAACCTTCGTCTTGCAAATCTTCATAACACCCTTGGAATTCACTCATCAAAAAAGTTCGGAATTTTTCTTTCTGATCATTAGCTACTCGGTAAAAAAACAAGATTGCCTTTTTAAGGCCACCTTCATTTTTACTCCAAGCAGATATTAAGGCTTCAACATTGGGTTTGGTAAACATTTCGAAATGAGCTTCGAGAATCATTTCTACAGTTTCGCTAGCTATACTGCTTTCGTCATCAGATTGAAGATCGGCGGCTGGCCTCATTCCCTTCCTTTATTTTCACCACTTCCTTGCTCAGATAGTTTGCGGATCTTTTGGCTCTCATTTCCTGTTGTTTCAGGCATTGTCATTTTTGTTGCTGGTTTTTTTCTTAGTAACGAAACACCACCTGTTTCTGTTCTTTGTTCTTGACCTCTCTTACCTTTCGGATTTTCTTCGGCGGCTGCGGAACTCGAAGATGAGCTTGAGATATTTTGAGCAGTTGGCCGAAGGGATTCATTAGCTGAAATAGCCCCGTAACTCATTTCCGATCTATAATCTATAATTAGAGAAATGGATGCTTTGATGCAGTCTTTAGGTGACGAATCTTCTGCAGTCGACTTTACGTCAGTTGAAGGTGACGATTTTTCTGCAGTCCACTTTATGTCAGTTAGAGCCAAGTGAACTTCAAGTGATTGCGAATGAACTTTATTATATGTATCGAAAGCATCATATGTGTCGAAATCAGTTATTAGAAGATCTTGAGCGTCCTGAACAATCTCGCAAATTCCTGGTATGTCTTGATATGTATTGAGATGTGCAGATCCAACTAATGCCAACCATTTGGATCCAGCATGTTGATCAATCACTTTTTTAGCATTTAGACTGAGTACTGCTTCTCTCATACCTCTTGCTTTTTCATCTACTCTTCTCCAAGAGTTTTCGGATTCTTCCAGCGGAATAACCTTAATGCCATTATGCTTAGCGGCTTTTACGATTTCTGTAAAATTATAATTCCTCCACTCCTTTGATTTTTTCTTACCTCCAGAATGTAATTCATGCCCATTATCCAAATGATTCAGTTTTGTTTTTAATTCATGAGACATCTCTTCCTTAGCAAAATATTCTTCAAGAAGATTTAGGTGCTCCTTGATTGATAAATGCTCCATAAAAAGAACTGTAAATCCAGAATCTTTAAACAAAGGCATATTTTGGATAAGAAATTTTTTTGGAGCAACGTCACTATGTCTTTCACCAATGCAAAGGTTCCCACCCAATAAATCTTCCCAAGATCTCTTTTTTATTTGCTCCTCAGGAAGCTTAAGTTTAATCAATTGCGATCTTAATTCATCAGAATTCATCTCGTAAA
>CAMBES010000057.1 GCA_945865855.1 Rhizobium sp. Q54
TGGCAAATAACAGAATTTTGTGAGGAATTTTTTCAATTTCTGCTTCTGCGGGGGGGGGTCGCTGTTGAGAAACTTGGCTACAAACTCTGACCAAAAACCAGAATAACCACCAACCAAAAAAAGCTGTTAAGACTTTTGATCGATTGTCATTTTCTGCAAAATTTGCTCTACAGATCAAAAGGCTACAGGTTCGACTCCTGTCGGGTGCGCCAACTCTTTTTATTCGCCAAACACGCGCTGATAAAATTCGCTGACCACCATCTTTTCGTCATCAATCACCTTATTTAAAAAGCTGAGAGTGAACGCTGTTTTAACGGATCCAAAAATCTCAATATTTCTTCCCCAAGAAATTAAAGTGCGCAAAGAAATCAGCGTAGAAATATCGCCATTCTTAAATGCTTCGCGCGTGAGATTGCCCATGCGCACCATCATTTTAGCGGTTTGCTGGTGAGGCTTAGAATTAAGGAAGGGAAGTTTTTTTAAGAGAATTTCTAGCTCGTGTTTTTCGTCTAAATAATTCAGTGCAGCGACAATATTCCAGCGGTCCATCTGCGCCTGATTAATCAAATTCGTGCCGTGATAAATTCCTAAATCATCTCCAGCGCCAAGAGTATTTGATGTTGCGAATAGGCGAAAATGCTGGTTAGGAGTGATGATTTCATTTTCTTCAAGTAGTGCAAATTTTCCTTCTTCTTCGAGTAATCTTTGAATCACAAAAGAAACATCTGTTTTAATCGCATCATATTCATCAAGCACCAGTGCAACTCCGCGACGAAGTACAAAAGGAATAATCCCCTCTTTAAATTCAGTAACTTGTTTGTCGTTCTTCAATTTAATCACGTCTTTTCCAACTAAATCCAGGCGCGTAATTTGTGAATCAAAGTTAATGCGCAAACAAGGCCAGTTAAGGCGGGCGGCTACTTGTTCAATGTGAGTAGATTTGCCGGTTCCATGCATTCCTTGAATTAAAACGCGGGCGTTGAAGGCGAAGCCGGCGAGAATTGCGAGTGTGGTTTTTGGATCGAAAATATAATTCTCATCAATCGTCGGAACGAATTCTGATTTCTCCGCAAAGCCTTTAACTTCAAAGTCGCAAGCTACTCCAAAAACTTTTTTACAGTCGATTTTTTTGCTCATAAATTTAACTTATTTAGATCATGCCGAGCCTGTCGAGACATGATTTTGTTCGCCATTCGACAGGCTCAGAGTGGCGAGATTACTTTTTCTTGTGGGCTTTTTTTGAGAAAGTTTTTTCTTTTCTATCCTCAAACGGATTTTCACTTTTGCGTAAAACTAAGCGAATTGGGGTTAGGTTAAGATTAAAATATTCACGCAGATGGTTGGTTAAATAGCGTTGATAAGATCCCTCCAAAGGCTTGATGTGATTGGTGAAAATGGCGAAAGTTGGTGGGCGTTTCTTGATTTGTGTCGCGTATTTTAATTTGATCGCATTGCCGCGGTGAAGTTTTGGCGCATGGTTCGCAGCCGCTGTTTTCAACCACTCGACCAGTTTTGTAGTGGGAATGTAAGTCTGCCATTGCTCGTAAGTTTGCAACGCAAAATCCAAAGCTTTTTCAACATTATAGCCGGTTTGACCAGAGGTGGCAAGAATCGCCGCGCCATCAATTTCCGGAAAAATCGCCATAATTCTTTGACGCACATCGCGCATAAAAATTTCTTTGTCGCCTTTGACTGTATCAATTTTATTGATCGCAAAAACTAATCCGCGCCCTTCTTTTAAAATCTCGCCGGCAAGCGCAACATCTTGATGATCAAGCAATGAATTGCTGTCGATCAACAAAATTACAACCTGCGCAAAACGCAACGCGCGAAAGCTATCAAGGCTTGAGAGCTTATCTAATTTTTGCGTGATGTTAGCTTTTTTTCTAATTCCGGCGGTGTCGATGAGGCGAAGTTTTTTGCCTTTAAATTCATAATTAAGCGCAATTGCATCGCGAGTGATGCCAGCTTCTGGGCCTGTAATTAAGCGGTCTTGTCCAAGAATTTTATTTAAAAAAGTTGATTTGCCGGCATTTGGTCTGCCGATAATTGCGATTTGTAAATCGCTCGATTCAACCTCTTCAAAAACTTCCTCGTAAGCTTCAATTTCTGGCGCAATTTTATCGTAAAGATCGCCAAATCCTAACTTATGTTCGGCCGATATGGCCGTTGGTTCGCCAAATCCCAGTTTGTAATATTCGCCATCAAAACTTGTCTGGCCGTGATTCTCGCATTTATTGGCGATTAAAATGGTTTTTTTACCAAGCTTGCGCAACCACTGCGCGAAGTAAAAATCGCTGTTGGTCACGCCTTCTTTTGAATCGACTACAAACAAGCAAAGATCGGCGTCAGAAACTGCAGCCTCGGTTTGTTCGACCATTCTTTTTTCGAGCGATTTTTCGGAGATTTTATTTTCGAGACCTGCGGTGTCGATGATCACGAAACTAAGAGGCCCAAGCTTTCCTTTGGCTTCTTTGCGATCGCGAGTAACGCCAGGAGTGTCGTCTGTTAGAGCAATACTTCTGCCAACTAATTTGTTAAACAGAGTTGATTTTCCGACATTCGGACGGCCGATGATTGCGATTTTAAACATTTTTTTTCACCGAATTTAAAAATTTTTCTTCGTCGATTTTTTCATCTAGAATTTCTCGCATTGAAGTTACGCCGAATTCTTTAATGCCGCAAGGAACGATATTGCGAAAGCCCGCCATATCTGGATCAATATTGATTGCGATGCCGTGATAGCTCACCCATTTTTTTAGTTTAATTCCCAGTGCGGCAACTTTTTTATCGCCAACCCAAATGCCAACCATGCCTTTTTTTAAGCCGGCTTTGATGCCAAAATCGGCGAGAATTTTAATTACCCAGTTTTCTAAAAACTCGACAAACCTTGCCACATCTGGCGCCTCGGGCGCGAAGAATTTTTTTAAATCGAGCATTACGTAAATAATTTTCATGCCCGGGCAGTGGTAAGTATATTTCCCGCCGCGGTTAGTTTTAAAAATTGGAATATCAGTTTTGGCCAGCAAATCTGCATCCTGAGCGCTAACCCCCGCAGTATAAACTGGATGGTGCTCCAAGATCCAAATCAACCCTGGCGAAGTTCCGGCAATAATTTCTTCAACGCGTTTTTGCATGAAATTTAGCGCATCTTCAAAATGCACTAGCTCTTTGCTGACGCGCCATTCAATGTCGGAGAACATTTTTTAAATTAATTTTATGATCGGGAAATTACGCGGTTTTATTGACTCAATCTCTGATGACAAGTGCGTGATCGACGTTGCTGGCGTTGGTTACGTAGTTTTTTTGTCGCACAAAACTGCGTCATTTTTGCGCCAATTTCCGCGCGAAAAAGAGATTTCTCTAATCATTGAAACCCTTGTTAAAGAAGACGCCATCGAGCTTTACGGATTTTTTTCTGAAGTAGAAAAAATCTGGTTTTTAGAATTAACAAAAGTGCAAGGCGTTGGTGCGAAAATGGGCCAAAAAATTTTAAGCGCTTTGGCAATTGAAGATCTCGCGAAGGCTTTAATTTCTTCCGATATTAAAAGTTTTTCCCAAATTTCTGGCATCGGCCCAAAGCTTGCCAGTCGCTTAACCACAGAGTTAAAAGATAGTCCAAAAAAACTCGGAATTGAATATTCTGCTCCGCTAAATTCACAAAAAATTCCTGATAATCAAATTGCTTCCGACGCTCTTTCTGCCCTAGAAAATCTCGGATATAAAAAACACAATATTTTGCAGGTGATCAACTTTCTTCTCGAAGAAAATTCAAAAATTACTTTAGAAAATTTAATCACTTCGTCTTTACGTGAATTAAGTAAAAACAAATTCTAATGAACGAAAATCTTGCCCCCATCAAACTAGAAGAAGAGCGCAACGAGAATATTTTGCGCCCAAGTTTTTTGCGTGATTTTTTAGGTCAAGAAAAGCTCAAAGAAAATTTAGAAATCTTTATTCGTGCCGCAAAAAATCGTGGCGATGTCTTAGATCACGTTTTGTTTTACGGCCCTCCTGGCCTGGGCAAAACAACGCTCGCACAAATTGTTGCGCATGAAATGGGAGTTGGATTTAAAGGAACGGCAGGGCCAGTAATTTCAAAATCTGGAGATCTCGCAGCTCTTCTCACCAACCTGCAAGAAGGAGATATTTTTTTCATCGACGAGATTCACCGCATTAATAAAAATGTTGAAGAAGTCCTCTATTCCGCGATGGAAGATTTTAAGCTCGACATCATTATCGGCGAAGGCCCATCAGCACGGGCGATAAAAATTGATCTGCCGAAATTTACTTTAATTGGCGCAACAACACGCATTGGCCTGATCGCAAATCCACTCAAAGATCGCTTCGGAATTCCGCTTAGAATTAATTTTTACAGCGATTCTGAGCTTCAGCAAATTGTTTTGCGCGATGCAAAAATTTTAGAAATTGAAATAGATAAAAACGCCGCCGCAGAAATCGCCAAAAGATCACGCGGTACCCCGCGAATCGCAATTCGCCTGCTCAAGCGCGTGCGCGATTTTGCTTCGGCAGAAAATCAAAAATTAGTCACCCAAGAAATCGCCGACTTTTCTTTGGGTCGCTTAGAGATCGATAAAATTGGCCTCGATGCCTCAGACCGCCGTTACCTAAAATTTATCGCCGAAAATTATCGCGGCGGCCCAGTTGGAATAGACACCATCGCCTCGGCACTTTCGGAAGAAAGAGATTCTGTTGAAGACACAATCGAGCCATTTTTAATTCAAAAAGGCTTCGTTGAAAAAACGCCAAGAGGCCGCGTTTTAACCGAGATCGCGTTTAAACATTTGGGAATAGAATTTTAATTTATGTCTAAAGCAAAGAGTCCCAGCGCTACATTAACAAGCTCGGTATCGGGTGCTGGTCCTAAGATAGCTTCATCTCTTGCTGCCGTATCTTCCGCCGAAGGAGATAAAGCCCAATGGATTGCTATTCGCAAATCAGTGACTGAAGAAAGGGCTAGAGCTATTAACCCGGCTGAAAATCTTGGGGGAGCTTTTTTAACTAATGCACTAAATCTAGATCAAAGGAAGCTCATTGATCGGCATCTTGCACTTAAAGCAGATCTTGTAGGGAATCTTGAAGGTCTTCTTCAACAAGCAGGAGAAAGGGCGGCGAAAAGCACATATGAATTTCAGGAAAAAGTGATTCCGCAAGTTTTGCTCGAAGGTGTCATTTCCGATTACAGAGCAGAGTTAAATGTTGCTTTTGAAGAAAGTTTAAAAAGCAGATCTTTTGATGAGTTGTCATTTTCGCGCACAAAAAGTGCGAACAAATATCAAGTGAAGACTAATCAAGAGGGAGGTCAGCTTGAAATAGATTGTGGTTATTACTACGACCTTCAAAGGGACTTCCCTTCCTTCTTAGATGAGCTTCCAAAAACCAAGCCATTCATTGGTTTTGCGCAGATTACAGGAGAGCCATCTGATGAATTAGTTAGAGGATTTGCAACCAATACAATTCAAGGATGGTATTTAAGAGGCGATGATAGGCCAAAAAGTCTAGATGAGCTGCATACTCAAAATAAAAAAGCCTATTTCTTTATCAACGAAGCGGCTCACTGGTTAAGTGTAGAGATCATCTTTAAAAAAAATGAAGTCGAGGTTAATTACTGCAACCCAAGTGGTGGTAAGCAATCTGGCTGCTCAGATTCAGCAGCAAGTTTTATAAAAAAAATAGCTGGCTGCTTGCAGAACGCTGTCAGAGAAAAAGTTATTGAAACTGTTGAAGCGAATATTTTAGGAGGGTTCAGTGCGACAATTTCTATTCATCGGATAATTGAGAATATAGATGTTCCAGAAGCTCCGAATGTAAAAATCAGAGAAAAACATTTATTAGAACAGGCAACCGCCACGGGATGCGGCCCCACCGCCAAAGCCAATCTAGCATTGTTGATGGGTGATAAGGTTAGAATTGGTAAAGTTGAGATATTGCAAAGTGATATTAGCCAACAGGGAATGATGCTGTTGCCAGAGGACGAACTGCGCTTACGCCTTCAAGATTACTATGAGATTCTTAAATTTGATGATGCAGTAAAAGACGAGAGGTGCGGCGTTGCCTCGGCCAATGTAGAATTGCTCGAAGGGCTGGCTGTTATAAAGGAGTACCAGCCTTCGATCGAAGAACAAAGATACCAAGAAAATCTTCTTGAAGATGAATTTTACGGAGAACTAACGAGACCGTTGGCAGTTGGTGAGATTGCAAGTGGCGCTCTGAAGCTAGCAGCGGGCATTGTGGACTATCAACAAATCGAAGCTGTAAATAAGCTGCCGCAGGCTGATAAAGCTAACACGCCATTGTGGCTAAAGAGATCGCGGCCAGATAGATTCAAGAATGATGAATTCATTGGCGAGGATGTTCAGGCTTATTACCAATATTTATTCACCACAAAATATCCTCAAGCTGGTGATTTTGCTTATTATGGAGCAGTCGGAATTGTGCAAGGGGCCCGTGATCTTCTTGCCGACAGAATGGCTGAAGCAATCGGAGATAAAAAATGGGGGTTTTATTCTTATTCGACTGGCGGTCATTGGGTTTTAACCGTCGTGTCTCCAGATAAACAAGTGACCTACCTGAATTCGATAGGGAGAGGTAAAATTGAAATGAATCAAGTTATTCAAGCCGATATTAATCACGCCTTTAAACTTGCCGGTCAGCAGCAATATGGCAAAACTCATTCTTACGGTTTGAACACGCAGGTCGGCGTGCAATGCGGGCTGCACTCTGTTTTGGCCGCAGAAGAGATTTTAAAAGCAGTAGTAGCATCGCCAGATTTTTCAATGGCAGAGGTTTTAAGAAAATGCCAAGACCTTAAAGACCCACTGCACAAAGAGCCAAGTGAGCAAGAAATCCTAACTGTTAGATGGAATGCCTCTTCAGAGCAGTTCAAAAATCAGCGCGAAGATGCTTATCAGAGGTTGATTGCAACAAAAGAGAGTTTGCTTGGAAAAGATGCGTTTTTTTTGAAAAGTCTCCAAGATAGCGAATTAGGGTTTTTATATGGATCTGGAAATCTCGCCACAAGCGAAGTGGCAGGGATTCTTGAAGTCGAATTTACTGAAAAAGGGAAGCAAACTGCTAGAGAAATAAGGGAGTTAAAAGAGGCTAGAGAAAGAGATCGGATAAAAGGCCAGATGGAGCTTTCTGGGGGAGAGTCAAAAGCTTCAGGTCCAGAAAAAGAAGAGAAAGGAGTATCTAATTTAGATCGAATGGTTTCTGCTTATTTTAAAGAAGTGGCCATATTGACCAGAAAATCGGTTTTAACTTCGGCAGATGATGTCGCGAGATCGGAGGAGATCTTGAATCTTTCGTCTCTTTATAGACTAGATGAAGAAGGGCAGTTTCTCGAACGGATTAATGAAGAGAAAACCAAAGAGGCAATATCTGAAGAGTTAAAAAAGCTAGAAGAAGAGAGAGCCGCCGATTCAAAAAATTTAGAAGCTCTAAGGGCCAATCTTGAGAAAGCGCGCGGGTTTTTGGAAGGAGCAGCATCTTCAACAAATATCGGCTTGATGGAAAAGGATGCTATCGTGACAGAGACACTAGGGATTTATAGAGAAGTCCCTGATAAAGAGTACTTGCTTATGATGATTCTTGAACAATATGAATATAGTCAGCATGAAATCGGTTTGCAGATAATAAATCAGATTTTGGAACAAGGCTCTTTTTCGTATTCAGGGTTAACTGCTGATCTTGGCGAAGATTCTGAAGATTCTTACGGAATAGATGAAGATGGAGATGGTTATTCTAGTGAGGATTCTGATGATGAAGATGATGAAGAACTCGATCCAGTAAAAGAATTTGGCACAATAGATATTATTAGCGCTACGGCTATTGGCACTGAATCTATGGGGGACGATTTCCCTGATCCTCTTCTAAGGGATGATCCCGGTGTTGATCATGCAAAGTTAACGAAAGAAAGTGAAAATGTTGGAAATGGTGGCGATGAAGGATTCAATCCAGCAGTAGAAGAGACCCCCGATCTCGACAGTGAGACCAAAATCGAAGGAATGAAGGTAAAATCTAGTGGTGAGATTACGCTAGATTTAAAAGATAGTGAAACTGGGAAGGATGCTCCGCTTGTGATAGGGCGGAACACAAACGAATTTATCAAGCATGTTGACTGGGAGGAAATGCCCTTTGAACCTGAAGCTATGTCTAAGGCTGGGAAGAATCAGATACTAATTCTTAATCAAGAATTCAGAAAAGAGCTAATAGACTATTATCGTAAGGAAGGGAACTACAAAGTAGAGAGGGGGGCAGAAGCGAAGAAAATTGGTAAGAAAGCTTTAGAAGTTTTAAATATTTATCGAGCAGTGCCAAATACTTCCATCGCTTTAAGATCGGCCTCTCGTGTCGTCGTCGGCGACCGTTCCAAATCTCGTTAAGAATGAATAAAAAAATCCTCCTCGTAATCACTGGCTCGGTTGCGGCTTATAAGTCGATGGATTTGCTGCGCTTGCTGAAGAAAAAATCTTCTGGAAAGGAATCTCCCGGGGAAAAATCTTCCAGGGAAAAATCTTCCAGGGAAAAATTTCCTGGAAAAAAATCTTACGACGTTACCTGCATTTTAACCGAATCGGCGCAGAAATTTATTACGCCGCTTTTGGTTTCGAGTCTGTCGGGAAATAAAACACACACAGAAATTTTTTCGGTCGAGGATGTAGCAGGAATCTCTCACATTCAGCTCTCGCGCCAGGCAGACTTGATTGTTGTTGCGCCAGCGACAGCGGATTTTATTGCGAAATTGGCGAATGGTTACGCTTCAGATTTGGCTTCTTCGGTGATTCTTGCGGCGAATAAAA
>CAMBES010000058.1 GCA_945865855.1 Rhizobium sp. Q54
GCATTCTTCGTAATAATTTCTTAAAGTGAAATTTGGATCTTTTTCAAAATAAAGTTTTTGGTTCATTAACTTCTCTTGCTCCGGCTGAGCGGAGTCGTTTTTATCGTCCGTGTAATTATCAACTTTATTGAAGTGCAGATAATTCCCATCAATCATTTTGAGAAAATTTTCAAACGACACAACTTTGTAGAGCAAGGTCTCATCGCCAACCTGTTCTAAAAAGTTTTTGTGAGATTCAATCAAAGAATTTTTCATGACAAATTTTTTAGAATTAATAAACTGAATTTTTATTAATTCATTTTTCATGAAAAAGTGCAAACTTTGAATAAAAAAACCCTAAAGACGGCTCTAGCTTGGGTAGTGGGTATTGCAAGTTGGGTGGTAATAGTAAAATTTTTTAATATACTTTCACAAAGTATTGATGTGCCAACCTATATAGATTTTGGAGAAACAATCACGGTTACTCGAGGCTCCGGAAGACAGTCATATGACGAAGATATTGATGGCGAGTTCACAACCGTTGGTACGGCTTTTAATTTTCTATCTCTGATGTTTGCAGCTAGAATTGGAATGGCGGCGCATTCTTGGAAACTAAGTGGTGGAGTTTCTAAAAAAGGAAATATCGATTTCATTGCGTGGGCCGCCGGAATCACTATCTTTGGAATAATGGCAGCAATGCTTTTTAAAATATTCGGTTCATCTGAGTCTGATTTTTTAAATATTTTAAGAAATATTTTGGAGTTAGTTATCGGAGCAACGATTTTTTATTTTGGCAAGAACTGGCGAGATAGAAAAATTTTACAAATTGAAGAACTAAATTTGAGATAAATTAATGGGCTATTTTCAACTTCCAAAGTTCAACCTCTCGGGCAAAATATATGTTGGGATTGGTATTCTGCTACTGATTGGAGCTGCCCCCATGCCTTACGGATATTACACCTTTCTTAGAATTGTGGTGTGCGGGTTTTCTGCAATCACATCTTATAATAATTTTAATCTAGAAGATGGTGATAAGTCTTTTTGGTCGTGGCTGTATTTGTTCATAGCAATTATTTTTAATCCATTTGCGGTTATTCATATGAGTAAAGATGTGTGGATGTTCATTGATATAAGTCTTGGTATTTTATTTTTTCTAACTGCTCACAAGGTAGGTGTTTTAGAAAAAAATATGCTAAAAATTAAAAAAGGAGATAAGTGACGAATCAGTTGTTAGGAGTGATTGGAGTTGCAGCTTTCTTGCTGTTTGGCGCGCTACAACTTTACGCTGGCTATATTGGAATTGACTATCACTTTGGATCAATCTGGGCTTTTATAGCAGTAGCACTTGCGATAGTATTTAGATTTACACTGCCGATAACAATTGGCGCATTTTTTGGCGCAATTGATGTGTGGAATTGGCATTGGTTGTTGGCAAGTTTATTTGTCGCACCCGGTTTAGTGTTTATTGTTCCTGGAGTTTTTATTATTATAACATCAAAAATAATGGGCAGCATACGTCGCGAAAAAAATCCTCATCACATTACAATAAACTCTGATCACTCTGAGTAATTGGTTTGCAAAATTTGGTTAAGCTGAAATACCTTAGAAAAATAAGGCTCTATACAGCATTTGTAAAAAATTTTAAAAAGTTCGAAAAGTATCATCCGCCTACCATCTGATTTTTCTCGGAATTGGAGGTTAAGTTGAAGTGCGGCTTGAAGCCTTGGAAATAATGATTCCGCAAAAACAGAGAGAATTTATTTCTGAGTATCGCATCCACCGCCATACAATTTGCGAACTTTTTTCTCCCAAGGTATACATAGGCAAATCAAGGCCGCGTGACGTGTACCGCGATTTTTCGCGTTTACCTTCCCCTCAAAAAATCACTAAAAATTCATCAATTTTTGCCAATTTTTTTGGCTTTTTTATCTCCAATTCTCCGTTTCACGTTTACCGTTTTTAGGCTTCTAAGCCCTCTATTTTGCTGCATCGAATTTTTTTAACCTTTCACGTTTACCGAGTTTTTTCGTTAAAAGTGACTAGGATGTGACACAGTTTACAAACTTTTTTCTCCACTTGCTAAAAAGCTAAAAATTTATCTCTTCAAAACCATAAGGTTATACTTTATAGTTTATGAATCATAAAAACTGTAAGGTAAAAAAATGGATTACAAAAAACTGACCGAAAAAAAGAAAATATTAGATAAGCACAGGCCTTTTGACGCCTCTTTAGTAAAGAACTTAGAAGAATGGTTTAGAATTGAGCTTACCTACACCAGCAACGCCATCGAAGGAAATACTTTGTCGCGCGCTGAAACTGCTTTGGTTGTAGAAAAAGGTTTAACAATCGGCGGCAAATCAATCACTGAACATCTTGAAGCAACCAATCACGCCGCCGCTTTGGATTTCGTCAAAGAGCAAATCAAGCGCAAGCCAAGCGAGTTAAAAGAAAAAGATGTCCTGAAAATTCACGAAATTATTTTGAGCAGAATCAACAAAGAAGATGCTGGTCTTTACCGTCGCGTTCCAGTTCGCATTTCTGGTTCGGCTGTCGTTTTACCGAATCCAAAAAAAGTCCAAGACTTGATGGATGAGTTTTTTTTGTGGCTAAAAAAAGAAACCAAGCTCCACGCCGTCGAGCTTGCCGCTGAAGCCCATTATCGATTTGTTACCATTCATCCATTTATTGATGGCAATGGCCGAACCGGCCGACTTCTGATGAATATGATTTTAATGATGAAGGGTTTTCCACCTGCGATTATCAGAAAGAATGACCGCTTGGCTTACATTAAATCTTTAGAAAAACCTCAGCTTGTTAATGGTGAAGGAGATTCAAAAAATGATTACTTCAAACTAATCGCCGCCGCAGTTGATCGCTCATTAAATATTTATCTCAAAGCAATTGAAGGCAAAACCGAGGAGCCAGAAAACGAAAAACTTCTAAAAATCGGTGAGCTTGCCAAAGCAACAAATCAAACTGTTCCAACTATTAGGCATTGGACGAAAGAGGGATTGCTGCAAGTGGCTGAGATAACCGAATCAGGCTATCAAATGTATTCTGAGGAGATGATTAAGTGGGTAAGAAAAATTAAAGAGATGAAGGAGATGCGATTATCTTTAACCGAAATCAAGAAAGTTAAAATAGCCGAATGATGTGCGGCTAAATTTATTGGCACGACAAAAGAGATGTATGAAAATTTTCCGAGTAAATCCAGTATCTGAAATGTTCTAGAATCAATATAAATCTGACCCCATGTCGGTCTCTAAAGAGGTTTTAGAATTTATTCAAAATCATAGTTTCACTTCTAAAAAATTAATCGAGATACCGTTCGTCGAAGAATTTCTCTGCTCAAAATAATTTTCTAAAAACTGCAATTTCAAAAATATGACAATTTCAATGTACGAATCTCTGATCCCAACCTCTATCCACAGCTTGCAAAACCTCTCTGCAATTTTAAGCAAATCAGCAATTTACGCTGAGACAAAAAAAATTAATGAAGAAGTTTTGCTTAATGCGCGTTTATTTCCCGACATGCTTCCTCTAGTGCGCCAGGTACAGATCGCTTGCGACTCTGCCAAAGCTGGGGCGGCAAGACTTGCAGAGATCGAAGTTCCTTCTCATCCAGATGAAGAAAAAAGTTTTTCTGAACTCAAAACACGCATTCAAAAAACTGTCGATTTTTTGAACACTATTAAACCCGAACAAATCAACGGCAAAGAAGAGTTCAAAGTCACCTACACCCAACGCAACAAAGAAAGTAACTTCATCGGCTTGCCTTATTTGCTCAACTACACTTTGCCGAATATTTATTTTCACATCATCACTGCCTACGCGATCCTGCGCCACAACGGCGTTGAAATTGGTAAGAAAGATTATTTGGGAAATAAATAAAATCCTTTTGCCGGCTGAGTGAAGTCGAGACCAAGAAAGAATTAGCTCAAAACTTTCTGGGTCTCGACGCAGTGTGGCCAGAGAAAGTTTTCCATTCACCCACTTAATTACTCATGAAATTTTCTCTCGAACATCTTCCAAAAACTAAACAAACCGAGCTGCGCAAACTAACTAACGAGATCATTAAATCTTGCGATGATGTTGAAAAAGTTATCCTCTTTGGCTCTTACGCCCGCGGTACTTTTAAAGAAGAAAAAGATTTGAAAGCAGATCGTAAATCGGGGCATGTTTCTGATTATGATATTCTCGTCGTCACCGAAAAATTAGAAACTGTTCCTGAATTTAAATATTGGAACTCCGACCAATATTTAGATAAATTAAATCTCAGCGCCGCAGTTAGAATTCTCGCCATCAACATCGATCAACTTAACGAGCATCTTGAAAACGGACATTACCTCTACAGCGACATCGAAAAAGAAGGAATCGCGCTTTTCGATTCGAAGAAATATCCATTAGCGCTAAAGAAGAGAAAATTAAAAAATTTTGAAGCACAAAGAATCGCGCAAGAGCATTATGATCACTGGTTCGATCGCGCTAATGACTTCGTCGACACTTACAAAGTGCTTGTACAAAAAGGCAAAACTGCGAGCGCGTCTTTTCACCTAAATCAGATCGTCGAATCTTGCTACAAAGCAATTCTGCTCGTTTTCACCAACTATAATCCGCACGAACATCATCTCAGAACTTTGGGCAAATTAGTTGAAAGATTTCACCAAGATCTGCCGAATCTTTTCCCGCAAAATGCTCAACTAGATCGCGACAGATTTGCTTTGTTGGAATATGCCTATATCGGCGGCAGATATGATCCAAAGCATAAAATGTCGCGCGAAGATTTAGAAATTTTAACAGTTGATGTGATAAGGCTTTTAAAAATCACCGAAGAGATTTGTAAAAAGAAAATTCGTAGTCACCGACCGTAAGCGCAACTTCATCAAAATAATGGCAGAAATCTTTACCGCGCGCCTCTCTCAAAAGAAGAAATCATTAAATATTTAGTAAGAAGACGTTGCTTCTGGTATAAAAAAACCTTTGGAAAAAAAATTCATTACGCAATTTTCACGAAGAGTAAATACAAAAACCCACGCCTCAACTAACCAAAAATCATTAACATGAAAATCACCAAATCAAAGCTCCTTACCCTGTCATTATTTCTTGTTTTATCCGCGTGCAAAAATTTTACCGGATCGAAATTGACAGATACCAAAACACAAATCATAGCAACTTATTCAGGCGGAGAAGTGACTCTCCAAGACCTAGATTACGAGCTTGGCAAGCTGATCGCTAAAAATGAAAAATTAAAAAATCTCACTTTCGAAAATCTTAGTTCAGATCAAAAAGAAGCCTTGGTCAAAGAGATTGCGCTGAAAGAAATCTTTTACAAAGAAGCCAAAAAAAGAGGCTTGAATAAAGATGCCGACTATCAAAAAGCGTTGAAACTTTTTGAGCATGATCTCTTGCAGCAAAAGCTCTTAATCGCCCTGATCGCAGAAGCTAAAGACGAAAAAAATCTTAGAAAAAACTACGCCGAATTGACGGAGAAGATAAAAGATAAGAAGGATTTCAGGATAAGTTACATCGCGCTAAAAACTCAGAACGAAGCAAACTCTCTTTATAAATCACTGAGCAAATTTCCTTCTTCTTTTGCGGCGCAAGCAAAGAAAAAATCGATTGATAAAGAGGTCGGAGAAAAAAGCGGCGATCTTGGATTCGTGTTAGAAGATTCTATCTCGGAAGAGTTATTGAAGGAAATTAAAACGCTAAATAAAGACCAAATTTCCAAGCCGATATTCGCTTACAATAAATGGATTCTCGTCAAATTTACCGACGAAAGAGCTGCAGAAATTTTGCCTTACGAAAAAATAAAAGATGACCTAGCGCAAAATCTCAGCAAAAAAGCAGTCGAAGATTTTGTTTCGCAAAGTCTGGTAAAAGCAAAGATTAACGTGCTGGTGAAGTAGGGCAGCTCTCTTTTTTCGGTAAGACCTCATCCTTGAAGTTCGCAAGACTTCAAGGACCTCGGGAGCTTGTCCTTTTATGCTTTTTGCGATCATAACCAATCAAACATGACAACAGACATCCCCAATTTCATCTACGGAACGGCGTGGAAAAAAGAGGCAACTACGAATTTAGTTGAACTAGCTTTGCAATCTGGTTTTCGCGCTATCGACACTGCAAACCAAATGAAGCATTACTCTGAAGCCTTGGTGGGTAAGGCTTTGTTGAATAGCGGCATCAAGCGTGAAGAGATCTGGTTACAGTCAAAATTTACTTCACTCGATGGGCAAGATTATCGCCTACCATACGATCCAAAAGCCGATCTCACAACCCAGGTTGAACAATCTTTCGCCAGCAGCTTAGAGAATTTGCATACAGATTATTTAGATTCTTACTTACTTCACGGTCCTTACAATTTTCTACTTCTTGGCGAAGAAGATGTCGAAGTTTGGGCGGCTATTGAAGGTCTCTATGAAAGCGGAAAAGCAAAAATGATCGGCATCAGCAACGTAAATTTAAAACAGTTAGAAATGTTGTTTGAAAGCTCGTCGATCAAGCCCCATTTTGTACAAAATAGATGCTACGCCAATCGTGGCTGGGATGAAGGGGTAAGAAATTTTTGTCAGCAAAATCAAATTCATTACCAAGGATTCTCGCTTTTAACTGCCAATCCGCAAATCCTACAAAACCTTGCGATACTTGAGCTCGCAAAAAAATATCAAACAGAAGCAGAGCAAATTATTTTTCGCTTCTCCCAACAAATCGGAATAATTCCACTTACCGGCACGAGCGATGAAACGCACATGAAAACTGATTTGAGTATTTCTGATTTTGAGCTTTTGAGCAAAGAAATTAGTTTGATTAAAAATCTCTAACCCAGCGAGCAAGAGAGCTTTTCACCTACTCAGAAGCCAGATTGCAACTTCTTTTCTCTCCTTTAAAACACTCGCAAATTCAACCAATCCAAATGGTCATGACCTCAATCCCCATCATCTTCTTCACCATTCCGATCATCTTCGCTTTGTTTCTCATTAAGAGCCGAGAAAGCCTGACGCATCGCATCGACAACATCATCGAAAATTCGCTCAATAGCGGCATTACGCAGATGATCATCATCTTCATTTTAGCCGGCGCCTTTGCGAATACTTTGGCCGGAATGGGCTCGATCGATGTTTTGAAATCTCTGATTTATTATGCGATTCCAGAGAGCTTTATTTTGCCTGGTTTGTTCTTAGTTTCTGGCTTGATCGCAACCGCGATTGGAACTTCAGTTGGAACAGTTGCGACGATGGCTCCGATCTGTTTAGCAATCTCTGGAGGCAATCAAGAAAATGCCGCTCTTGCGGCTTCTGCTGCGATTGCTGGCGCTTATCTCGGCGACAATCTCTCAATGATTTCCGACACCACAATCGCCGCAGTAAAAACACAAAATGCCGAAAATGACAAAAAGTTTCTTCTCAACTTAAAGCTAATATTACCGGCAATAATTTTAACCTGCTTGGTTTATGTTCTAAAAGAATTTCAAATCGAAAATCTCGAGAACACTTACCAGCCAAGCCTTCACGACTTTCTAATCATCACTCCTTACATCTTAGTAATTATCTTAGGCTGTATGCGCTACCATGTTTTATTCGTCTTGATGTTGAGCATTTTGATCTCATTCATGATCGGCGGATTAATTGAAATTCCAGTCATTGACCTTACCAAATCAATGGTTGCCGGCATGAGCAGTATGTTCGAGATTTCGTCTTTTGTGGTTTTAGTTTCTGTCATCAACTCCGCGATCAAATATCATGGCTGGATGGATAAAGTTGAAAACACCCTCAAACACACTTCGCAAAAATTTGGCAAAGGCGCTTCTTACTTTGTTTTATTTTTCTTTGTAATCATCGCCAATTTAATCACCGCCAACAACACAGTTTCGATCATCATGTGCGGAGATTTGGCGAGGGGATTGGCGGAAAAGTTAAAACTCGATCGCAACAAAATGGCAACCTTCATCGACATGTCTTCTTGCTACATCCATTCTCTCGTCTTCTACGCCCCGCAACTCATCCTCGCGAGCAGTATTTGCAAAGTTGAAATTTGGTCACTGATTCAGCATTCCTATTACAGCTTCTTTTGCATCCTGACTGTCTTGGTTTACTTCATGGGCAATTTGAAACTTAGCATGAAGTTAAAACATTATTAAAATGAACTTAGTTACCCCGCTCACCACCATCGGCCTACTGATTATTTCAAACATCTTCATGACCTTTGCCTGGTATGGGCATTTGAAGTTTAAAGGCTCATCGATCTACCTCGTAATCCTCTTAAGTTGGGCGATCGCCTTCTTTGAATATTGTTTTCAAGTGCCGGCAAATCGGATGGGTCACGGCTATTTTTCTGCCGCCGAATTGAAGGTGATTCAAGAAGTAATTACCTTGATCGTCTTCGCGATATTTTCAATTTTCTACCTCGATGAACAAATCACCTGGAATCATGCGATTGGATTTACTTTTATCGCGATTGGTACATTTTTTATTTTTCATAAATGATCAAAATTTACCAAAATCCCCGCTGTACGAAATCAAGCCTCAAGAATTGAGCTGAGAATGAACTTTTGAGATCATCAAATTCTAGGCAATTAATGATAACAGCTGGCCTAGTCAGATTGGTTCCAAGGTGCCTTAGTCAGAATCAGAGCCATTCCGCAGTGATCAGTAATTCCCGCAAATATTAACCCAGCACCAATAAATAATGGAATTAGTGCGAACAAAATATTAGCGCTCAGAGCAAGAATTGATCCAATTAAAACGATTAATCCAGCAGCGATTCTAACTTGTCGCTCGAGTGGAATGCGGCAAGATTTTGTCGCCGAACA
>CAMBES010000059.1 GCA_945865855.1 Rhizobium sp. Q54
GCTCAACCGGCGGAGGTGGGTTTCGACTTGGCTCAACCGGCGGGTGTGTTTACTCGATTTCTTTAGTTATCCAGCCGCCGCCAAGCACGTGAGAATCTTGGTAGATCACGCATGCTTGACCAGGTGTAATCGCGCGCGTCATTGATTTCATTTCAACTTTTGCGTCGCCATTTTCTAAAATTTTTATTGTTGCTGGTTCTTCTTCGTGATTTGAGCGAAGGCGCACGCAAGCTTGAATCTCCTGGCCCGGTAACATCTCAGAAAACCAGTTCAAATCACGAATTTTGAATTTTCGATTCTGCAAAAATTTTTCTTCGCCGACAAAAACTACATTTTCTACTGGCTCAATCTTAACCACGTAAAGTGGCTCGGGATTAGAGATACCAAGGCCTCGTCTTTGGCCCAAAGTGAAGTTAATAATGCCTTCATGTCGGCCTAAAATCTTTTTTGTTTCGATGTGAATGAAGTTGCCAGGCCTGAAGGCCGTAGGGCGGTGACGCCTGATTACTTCAGCGTAATCACCATTTGGCACGAAACAAATATCTTGTGAATCAGGCTTATTAGCCACGGTTAAACCTAAGCGCAGAGCTTCTTCGCGCGTTTTTTCTTTTTTATTTTCGCCGAGTGGAAAGCGCAAAAATTCGAGCTGATCTTTTGTTGTCGCGAATAAAAAATAACTTTGATCTTTGTCGTCATCGACAGCTTTGTGCATTTCTGCTTCAGCATTTTTTCCGATTAATCTGCGCACGTAATGACCAGTCGCAAGGCATTCTGCGCCAAGGTCGCGCGCTACTTTTAGCAGATCACGAAATTTTACCGATTGATTGCATTTAATGCAGGGAATCGGCGTTTCACCCTGCAAGTAAGAATCGGCAAAATCATCAATCACCGACTCTTTGAAAAGATTTTGGTAGTTCAAAACGTAATGCGGAAAATCAAATTTTTCGGCGATATTTTTAGCGTCATAAATGTCGACGCCGGCGCAACAGGCATTCTTTTTTTTCAGCGCATCGCCCATGTCGTAAAGTTGTAAAGTGATGCCGATCACATCGTAGCCTTGCTCTTTCAGCAAACAGGCAACAACAGAAGAATCGACACCTCCCGACATGGCAACAACAACTCGGGTATCTTTTTCTGATTTTTTGAAGCCTAAGGAATTAACCATTTAACATTAACATTTTGGCATTTAGGAAGCCGACAAACTCTCAAATCTTAAATCAAAAATCTATGTCCAAATCCGCTAAATTGTCGCTCCCAAATGGCAAAGAAATTTCTCTGCCTATCCATAAAGCCTCAGCAGGACAAGATGTAATCGACATCTCGGCGCTCTACAAAGAAAGCGGAATGTTCACTTACGATCCAGGATTTTTATCTACCGCTTCTTGCGAATCTAAAATTACTTTCATCGATGGCGACCAAGGCGTTCTAAGGCATGGCGGCTATTCGATCGAAGAATTGGCAAAAAAAAGTGAGTTTCTTGAAGTGGCTTATTTGTTAATAAATCACCAATTACCAAATGCCGGACAATATCGCGAATTCAGAAGCGGCATCATTCGCAACATGTTGGTTCATGAGCAAATTAATATTCTTCTTCGTGGCTTTCCAAGACGTGCGCACCCAATGGCTATCTTGGTTGGATCGGTTGCATCTCTTTCTGCATTCTATCATGAAACAATGGACGTTCACACGCCAGAAGGTCGCATGGACGTGGTTTACAAAATTATTTCCAAGATGCCAACTCTCGCGGCGATGGCTTACAAATACTCGATCGGCGAACCCATCATGTATCCAAATAAGGAGTATGGTTTTGGTGAAAACTTCCTGCATATGCTTTTCGACAAACCAAATTATCCACACAGGGTAAGTTCGACAATCGCCAAGGCGATGGAGATGATTTTTGTTTTGCATGCTGATCACGAACAAAATGCTTCGACTTCAACGGTGCGTCTTGCCGGCTCTTCTGGAGCCAATCCATTTGCCTGCATCGGCGCAGGAATTTCTTCACTTTGGGGCCCTGCACATGGCGGTGCGAATGAAGAGGTGATCGAGATGTTGCAAGAAATTGGCACGAAAGATCGCATTCCAGAATTCATTGCGCGCGCAAAAGACAAAAATGATTCCTTCCGCCTGATGGGTTTCGGACATCGTGTTTACAAAAATTATGATCCACGCGCTGCGGTTTTGAAGAAGTCTTGTGACGAGGTTTTGGCTGAGCTTGGAATTAAGAATGATCCACTTTTGGCAATTGCTGTTGAGCTCGAAAAAATTGCATTGAATGACGAGTATTTTGTCTCGCGCAAACTTTTTCCGAATGTCGATTTCTACTCTGGAATCATTTACAAGGCGCTCGGAATTCCGGCGAATCTCTTCACGGTAATTTTTGCCATTGCTCGTTCTGCCGGCTGGATTTCTCAGTGGAAAGAAATGATTGAAGACCCGGCCTTCAAGATCGGCAGACCTCGCCAGCTCTATACTGGAGAAGTTAGCAGGGATTATGTCGAGATTAGCAAAAGATAAAATTTGTCTGCAAACCTAGCTAGCGCTGGTTAAAATGAGGTTTTCTTAAGCCAGAGAAAATTAATTTTTTTCTTAACTTAGAAAAAAAAGGCCCGCACGGGAGGGATTGGATTAATTGTGATTGCGGTTGTTAGTTGAGAGAAATTTTAACTCGCCACCACTTCCACTAACTTTACCGCCCTCTCGTCAGCATCGATTATTTTGATCTTCAGCCCGCCTCGTTCAATCTTTTGATCGACATCAGGAACTTGATTAAACAGCGTCAACACATAGCCACCAACGGTTGCGAACTCGTCATCTTCGCGCTCAATCTTTCTTTGTAGCACCTCTTCGAATTTTTCGATTTCAACACGACCGCCAAATTCAAATTTATTTTCGCCGATTTTACGCACGCGAAAAAATGTATCCTCGATTGGTAAATCATGCTCGTCTTCAATCTCACCAACAATTTCTTCCACTAAATTTTCGATTGTTACCAAACCATCAGTACCGCCAAATTCATCAAGCACGATTGCGACGTGAACCTGCGCCATACGCATGCGGAATAAGACATCGAGCAACTTCATTGAGCCGGGAACAAAAAGAATTTTACGCAAAATTTTTGTGAGCAAAAAATCTTCATCACTGTCGCCGATGAATTTTGCCAAATCTTTACTGTGCAAAAATCCGACGATGTTGTCGAAGTCATCTTTAAAAACTGGAATGCGGGTGTGGCCGTCGGCAGTGATAATTCTCTTAATCTCGGCTAAATTTGCTTTCTGATTTACGGAAACAATGTCTGAGCGCGGAGTCATCACGCTTGCAACTTTTTTATCACCAAAAGCGATAACATTTTTTAACATCTTTTTTTCTTCTGGGCGAATGAGGCCTGTACCCTCATAGCTTTCCAGTAGGTAGGAAATTGCCGAGGCGAAAGATTTTTTAGTTTTTTTACCGAGAAAATTAGAGAGGAAACTTAGTTTACGTTTTGTCATTTGTAAGGGTTCTCGATGTCGAGTTGTTTGAGAATTTTAATTTCTAATTTTTCCATTTTCTGCGCCATCTTTTCTTCTTCGTGATCATGGCCAAGAAGGTGAAGTATGCTGTGCAAAATCAGATGGGTGAGGTGGTCATTGAATTTCTTTTTTTGCTCTTTTGCTTCGCGCTCAAGAGTTTCGTAAGCAATCACAATGTCACCCAAAAATACGCGGTCAAAAGCCGGAAAAGACAAAACATTTGTTGGTTTATTTTTGTCGCGAAATTGCAAATTAATTTTTTTTATTTGGCGGTCAGAGACTAGAGAAATGGCGAGCTCTTGCGCGTCAGACTTAACTAAAGAAATGAGTTTTTTAGCAAGTCTTTCAACGAGCTTTTCCTTACCTACCCACTTTTTATTTTTGGTTACTACATCAACAGCAATCACGCTTCGTGGTAGTTTTGATTTGGACAAAATTTAAATTTTTTCTCGCAAATTCTTTGCGGATTTTTACCGCAAAAAACATTAGCTGAATCGTCTTTTATGGCATTTTTACAAATCTCAGCAAGGCTTTTGATGAAGATGCCGCTACTATTTAGGGTTGAAACGCGGAGATATTTTTTTACACCCAAATCTGCTACAAAATCTTTGTAAAGAATATCGAGCTCAAAAAGAGTTTCGGAATTATCGGCAACGAAAGAAATCGGCACAATTACTGGGGTTTTTTTATCGAGAACAACTCGATTAAGCTCGAGTTCTAAGTTAGGTGAAGTCCATTTTTTTGGACCGACTTTTGATTGATAACAAATACGAAAATCCATTTCCTTGGGAAAATTTTTTACGATTTCAGCAACGCTTTTTTCAACGTGAGAAACGTAGGGATCGCCGTCGTCAATTAAACTTTGCGGCAAACCGTGGGCAGAAAATAAAAAACGTAATTCAGAGAAATTTTGTCCGACAATTTTTTGTTTGATTAAGTTGGTGTGAGCCAAGATGAAATCTGGATCGGTTGGGTAACAGCAAATTACTTTAGCTTTGGTTTCGCGAGGCAATCTGCGTAAAAAATCCTCCAAAGAAGAATTAGAAGTGGCGCTCGAAAATTGCGGATAAAGCGGCAGTAAAACGATTTGATCAGGAGAGTAATCGTGAAGTTTTTTTATCACCTCGGAAGCAAACGGATGCCAATAACGCATTGAGATAAAAATCTTAAAATTTCCGAAGAATGAAAGTTCGTGCTCAAGCGCGTGGGCTTGAGAATTAGTGAAAGAAAGTAGTGGAGATGAGCCCCCAATCGATTCGTAAATCTTTTTTGCTTTGGGAAAGCGCAAAGCCGAGATCAATTTTGCCAGAATGAAACGCAGAGGCTGCGGCAATTTAATGATTGCGCTATCGTTGAATAGGTTGAAGAGGAATGGCTTTACCGATTCTAAATTATTCGGACCACCAAGATTGAAGAGAATTACTGCTGTTTTTGACAAAGGTAAAATTATTTAAATGTGAGGGAAGAGTTGTGTAAGAAGTTTTTATAGAAGCATCAAATTGTCATCAAAAAATCTGCGATTCAAAAGCCTGGCGAATCTTTTTGAATGCAAATCTAAATTGAGGCGATTCTTCTTCCTGTTTTTTGCTTAGGTCTGGAGCTGTGATTATAACCCTTGAAGCGTTAGGAATTGTTGGGCAAGAAAATGCTTCTATAAATTTTTTTTGTCATCGAATTTTTGCAATTTCATCAATGCTTGCTTTGACTCATTATGCAAAGCTACCAGTTCAGATTGTGATGCATTCAGCATAGAATCTGTCGACCCAACAAGATGTTTTAAGGTCTTGCCCAGATAATATTTTAGAGGATTTCCTAACTCGTTACCTTTTTCAAAGCAGGCTCTTAAGCCTTCAGACACAAGCTCATCCCAACCTCTTCTTGTGCCGACCACTACTGACTTCAGTAATTCTTCGGTTACACCTCTAACGCTTGTAACGGAATTTTGCAGATCAAGAAAAGATCTTCCCGACTTCTCAGCGTTAAGGGCCGAGCCTATAGCGACTCCTTTCTTGCCAGAAATTATGGTGTGAGCCATGCTATTACTGAAGCCAAGATCTGTCTCTATGGATTTGATAAAGGCCCTAGAAAACCTCGCCACTATCCCGGACATAAAACAAGATATCTCTTCATCACTACATTCGATCAATATTTTTGCAGCTTTGATGATTGAACCCTCTATCGAGCCTTTGCCGCGACCTTCTTTTCCTTTTTCGGTTGATAGTTCAAGTTCTAATAGAGCATCTTTTACCTTTTTGGTATAAGATGAGGCATCTTTTGGATCGTAAATGACGGCATCAAATATTATTTTGCGCGCTTTTTGTTCTGAGCAACCACGGTTTTTTAACACTCTCTCCATAGCGCCAAAAAGATATTGATAAGCTGCAGGACTGCCAGCGGCGGCGGCGGTAAAGGAATTTACTCTGTCTTCAAGAACAAGATGAACATCTCCAATAGATTCAAGATCGAGCACGATACGATCTAGGGTTTTTTCTGGAATTTGACCACTTGTTGCAAGACAACTTTGTGCATTACCGTCTGTGGCATTTATATTGGTCATTACGCGTGCAACCATATCAACGCCAAGTCCATCTCTGATTGAATCTGTAGTGATTCCTGCCATTAAAGAAACCACCAAAGTGTCTTTGGTGACATATTTACGAAGATCCTCTTTTGACTTATCGCTGAAATTTGTAGGTTTATAACCCAGCCAAATTTCATCGTATTTTGCACCTTGCGGCGGCATGATGCTATCAAAAAAATATTGATTTACACCAGCCCTTTTCCTCTCTGGCGCTGTCGCCTTAAGTATATCAACTCTCCAGTTTTCTATCCAACCAGCTAAATTTCGATTCATGATAGCGCCGGCCATGTTGCCATCACCAATCATTAGTTTGCTTTTATTTCCCAAAACTACATCGCCCTGAACATACCTTGCTCCAGATACGTTCCTGGCCGTTGTATTGAGTAAGGTGTTTAATTTTTTTCTTCTCATCGATGAATAAAAAATGAAAAGCTAAGTTTTTTTAGATTTAGATAAAAATCTCTTTGTTGAATGCAAAAATATTCGAGGCGTTTTGCCAGCTTAATTTCAGTTAAGAACAACAATTTTTAGCCAATATCTTGATTGCATTATTTACCCACGTCTTTGAGGCACTTACCAAAATACATCTTCGGTGTAATTGCGCGAGCTTTGTAGTTTTCTTCAATCAGGTGGGCAAAAGTAGCATCAAATATTTTTTCTTGGCGCGAGGTTATTTCAAAAAGAGGCGAGCTATCATCATCTAAGCAGAATTTTTTTTCTTTGAGTAAAGTTACTAAAAGAGCAGCTTCGACTTGAGTAATTTTTGGATTTTTTTTGTCTGGAATGGAATCTTTGTGACTCAAGATGAACTCGTCACTAACCGTGAAAACAAAGGAATTAAGATCGCCCGCGCCGTAAAGATCTACTCGCCCCTGGTGCAAGCTGCCTGAGGCGCAAGAAGAGAGGATTAGTAGCAAGGAAAAATGGTTATTCTTAAAGATCTTAAGAAGAGACTGCATCTTCAGCGGCGCCAGCATCAGCAAGAAAATCTAGCTTTTCTTTAATACGCGAAGCTTTACCAGTTAGGTTGCGCAAGTAATAAAGCTTACTACGACGCACTACGCCCTGCTTCAAAACTTCTACAGCAGCAAGCAATGGCGAGTAAACCATGAATTTTCTTTCAACGCCAATATTGGAGCTAATCTTTCTAACGGTAAAAGAGGCTGAATAATTCAGATCGCTTTTCGTCTTGGCAATTACCACTCCTTTAAAAGCTTGAATACGTGTATTGCCACCTTCAGTGATTTTGTATTTCACGTTAACTGTGTCGCCAGCTTTAAATTTTGGCAGCTTACGATTTTCTAGGATTTTTTTAGTCTGCTCCTTAGCAAAATCTGAGAGTAAGTTTTTCATAAATTAATTAATTCTAAGCAGTTTTTTCTTCGGATTTTTCTTCAACAATAATTCTGTCAACTAGCTCAAATAATGCCATTGGAGCTTTATCACCAGTTCTGAATCCAAATTTTAAAATTCTAGTATAGCCACCATTTCTGCTGACAATCCTTGGACCAATTTCTTTAAAAAGCTTATCAACAACGAGGTCATTGCCAAGAATTGAGATTGCCAAGCGACGGTTTGCTAAAGTGTCTTTCTTAGATATTGTTAAGAGCTTCTCAACAAAAGGCCTAATTTCTTTAGCTTTTGGCAAAGTTGTTTTTATGACCTCGCGCTGCAAAATAGCGAGAGAGAGGTTACGCAACAAAGCTTTTCTGTGTGCAGTATTTCTACCGAGCTTACGCCCCTTAATTCTGTGATACATTTTAGAACTCCTTATTCTTCATTTTTAGCAACTCATCCATGTTTTTTGGCGGCCAGTTGGCAATCTTCATACCAAAATTCAGATTCATTGCTTTTAGATTTTCCTTTAACTCGTTGAGAGATTTTCTGCCGAAATTTGCAGTCTTAAGCATCTCGGATTCTGTTCTTGCGACGAGATCACCAACGTAAATAATATTCTCGTTTTTAAGACAATTATAAGAACGAACGGAAAGTTCGAGCTCGTCGATTGTCTTCAATAAATTTTTATTAAACTCTTGTTCAACAAAAACCTCTTTTTGCACTGGAGCATCAACTTTTGACAAATCAAAATTAATAAAAACCTGTAGTTGCTCTTGAATAATCTTTGCTGCAACGCCTAGTGCGTCTTGTGGGCTAATGGTGCCATTAGTATCAATTTCAAGAATCAATTTATCGAAGTCTGTAATCTGGCCAACGCGAGCATTTTCAACTCTGTAAGAAACCTTTTTAACCGGACTGAAGACGGAATCAGTCATGATCGTTCCAACAGCGCGATCACTCTTTTTGCCTTGTTCAGCCAAAACATAGCCATTGCCGCATTCAACATTAATTTGCATGTCGATCTTTGAGCCTTTGTTCAAAGTGCAAATCAGCAGATCTTTGTTGGCAATGTGGACACCGGCCGGCGCCTCAATTGATCCGACATAAACTGCGCCAGTTTTGTTAGTAGAAAGCTTTAAAACA
>CAMBES010000060.1 GCA_945865855.1 Rhizobium sp. Q54
GCTTATCAGAATTTCTTACGACGAGTTTAAGTTAGGAAGTTTGCCCGTTGGTCAGGTATTGGAAATTAGGAAGGCGGTGGTGAATCAGTTTAAGTTGTAATTTTGTAATAGTGACAAAACCTTCTGGATCGCTGACTGCAATGAATGAAGAATGAGCCTAATAATTCCGTCATCTCATCACGGGCTTAGATCTAAAAGGGCTGATTAAGAAATATTTATTCCACCAATTTCGCTAACTTCCCTTTTGCCCAAATCCGAAAACGGTCGATATAGCTAAATACCGCAGGAACAACAATTAGAGTTAAAATAGTCGAAGAAATTAATCCACCAATCACTGCCACGCCAAGCGAGGTGCGTTGTGCTGCTGATTCGCTTAGACCAATCGCCACCGGCAAAGTTCCGACAATCAAAGCAAATGAAGTCATTAAAATCGGACGAAGACGCATTTTACCCGCGAGCACCAAAGCTTCAGTTCTTGACTTGCCTTGCTCGATTAAATGATTAGCGAAATCGACTAACAAAATCGAATTTTTTCCCGAGACAGAAATAAGCATGAAGACCCCGAGCATGGCAAAGATATTTAGCGACTCACCGGCAAAAAATAGAGAGTAAGCCGCGCCACACAAAGCGAGAGGAAGTGCTAATAAAATTGTGAGTGGCATGATGAAGGATTCATAAAGGCTGGTTAAAATTAAGTAGATAAACAACACCGCCATGCAAATTGCGATGCCCATCGAGCTTTGCATCTCCTGCATATTTTCAGAATCACCGACAAAGAGGTAGCGAATTCCGGCGGGAATTTTCATTTCGCCTTTGTCACGAAATTTTGTTTCAACATCGCGCATAATATCGCCAAGACCAGCGCCTTTAATGATGCTGGCATTGATTTGAATGTAGCGACCACGATCCATGCGAGTAATGACGGCATCTTCCAAACCCTCCTCTGGAACAGCGACATCAGAAAGTCTGATTAATTTTTGATTGAGATTTGGCACAAACATCGAGCCAAAATTATCGCGGAGATCTCGCTGCTCTGGTTTTAAGCGCACGCGAATGTCATATTCTAATCCATCCTGACGTAGTTTAGTTGGTGTGTAACCCTCAACGTAGCCGCGCAATTCATTGCCTAAAATCTGTGGATTTACGCCATAAGTTTTTGCCGCATTATCCTTGATGCGCACACGAAATTCGTTGCGTGACGCTTTATTACTGATGTCGACATCTTTCAAGCGTGGATCATTTTTTAAAAATTCTAAAACCTTCGCTGCATATTCATCTAAGGCATTTTGTTTAGTTGAAATTAAAAGCAGATTGAAGGGTTGGCCACGCGAAACGCCGCTTGATGGGTCATAGTCTTTGACGATTGGATTAGCATAGGCGAATTCTTTTAGCTGTGCGCGTAATTTTTCTTTGAAGGCTCCGGTGCTAATTTTTCTAATTTTTCCGGGCTTGAGTTTGATATAAATCTCTCCTCGGTTTGATTGAGCTGAGCTTGTGCCAGAGCTGCCCGCAGAAAGTTCCACTTCTGGATTTTTTCTGACGATTTCATCAATTTTTAGTAATGATTGGGTAGTGGTATCGAGGCTAGAATCTGCTGATAATTCGATGCTAACTGACAATTCACCGTTATTATTTTCAGCTAAAAAAGTTTTCGGTACGAATTTAAATGCAACAAGACTTAGCACCAAAATTACCCCAGTTACAGCGAGAATTTTTCCAGGATGGCTGATCGAAAAACGCACGATTTTCTCATATTTTTCTTCAAGCATTTTTTGGAAATCATCGAACTTTCTCAGTATTTTACTCTCGTTTAGATTATGAGTTTTTTTGCCGGATAAATAGGCGCAAAGTACCGGTATTATTGAGATAGCGACGAATAGGCTAATCAACATTGCAAAGGAAATCGTCAGACCAAATTGCTTTAGATATTGACCAACAACGCCACCCATAAACGCGAGGGGAGTGAATACAGAAATCACAACAGCGCTAATTGCGACAACGGCCATCAAAATTTCTTTTGAAGCCATTATTGCCGCTTCTTTTGGCGGGATGCCTTGTTCAATTTTTCGGTAAATATTTTCGACAACAACAATCGCATCATCAACAAGTAGGCCAACAGCGAGACTAAGAGCCAGTAAAGAAATAATGTTAATCGAGAAGCCGGCCAAATACATTAGGATGAAAGATCCAACCAGTGAGATCGGCAGAGAAACCGCGGTAATTATGGTGGCACGCGAATTGGCGAGAAAGAAGAAAACAGTTAAAACAGTGAGAATAATCGCAAGCACAATACTCTCGTAAATATCCTCCACATTGTTGCGAATATACTTACTTGCATCTTTCACTGCTACGATTTCTGGGTTGCCTTTCATCATTGCAAAATCACCCTCCATCTTGCTGATTTTCTTTTTTACGCCATCGACAACGGAAATAATATTCGCATCAGATTGGCGATAAACGCTTATAAATAGTGACTTCTTGCCATTGACGAAGGCGCGCGAAGTTTCGTCCTCTAGAGTATCGCTAACTTCTCCCAAATCAGAAACGTGCGTTGGCACTTCATTGGCGTAGAAAGAAACAATGGTGTCTTTGATTTGAGAGATTTCGTTGAACTCGCTGGCACTGCGAAAAATTTGCTCATTAGGCCCTTCGTCAGCTTTTCCAATCGAAACATTTTGCCCAGATTTGGCGAGTTGCGCATTAACCTGCGAAAGAGAAATTTCACGATTACGCAATAATTTTTGATCAAGTAAAACATGAATTTCTCTTTTGCGTGCGCCGAGAATTTCTACCATTCCAACATTGCTAGACTGCTCAATTCCTGGGCGCACGTAGTTATCGGCTAAATCGAAAAGTTCTGCTTCGTTGAGATCGGCAGAAAGCGCAAAAGTAGCGACTGGTTGATCGGAAGGGTCCATGCGACGAATCACGGGCTCTAAAATATCTTCCGGAAGATCGGAGCGCGCTTGATTTATTTTATCACGAATCTGCTGCTCGGCATATTTGATGTCGACTCCCTGAAACAGAGTAATGACGATCTGGCTAGTGTTCTTCATGTTGCGCGAAGACATGCGCTTGATGCCGGAAACCGTAGCGATTTTATCTTCGAGTGGTTTGGAAACCAAAGTTTCAATCTCGGCTGGTGAAGCACCTTTGTAAGTTGTGGCGATGAAAATTGTTGGGATGTCGATGTCTGGGTAGAGATCAACGCTCATGCTGCGAAATGAAATCCAGCCGACAGCTATGATGGTGAGCATGATGCTCGTAATGAAGGCGGGGCGCTTTATTGCCAGTTCGGTGATATTCATGAATAAGTTATCTTTAATTTGACCAAATCTTCCAACATCAATAAGTAATTAATCCTCCTGGATTAAAGCCTGCTCAGGTTGATTTGACGTCTTTTGTGCAGGATATTAATTCTGATAAAGCCGCGAATTAGCAATTGCTTCCAAAAGTCGGTAAGCGAGTTGCTGAGTGGCGAGCTCAGAATTAGAAAAATCCTGCTCGAATAGAAGAACTTGATAAGTATTTGTTCGGCCTTGTTTTAAAAGGATTCGTTCATTTTCTAATTTTAATTTTTGTGCTGCCTCAATGGCTAAAGAGAGTTTTAAATTTTCTTTATAACTCGCCATGTTTTGTACCAAACTCTGCCAATCATTTTCTTGTTCGAGCATTCTTTGGCGGTAGGTAATTTTAGCGGCGGAGGCTGACTTTACCGCACCTTCGCGAATGTCAGAAGTAAGGCCAAAATTAATCGGCATCGAAAATTGCACGCCGATTTTTGAGCCAATCCCGTTAGGCGCAAAGCTATTATATGCGGCTTTGTAAGGAGTATCTTTGATTTGAGTTACCGAGTGCGATCCGTACAAATTCAGCGATGGTTTGTTATTTTCTTCTTCAAGTTTTGCAGCGGCGACGGCTGCTTTCATTGTTGCTTCACTGGCTTTCACATCAAAGCGATCTGCTGCTTTGATTGTTGGCACGAGCAAGGTCTGTAACTTTTTTAAATCAAAATCATCAAGCTTTTCAGGAATTTGATCGAGATCAACATTGCGCTGTTTGTTGAAAGTTTTGATGGCGATTTTTTCATCATTTTCAGCTTGTTTTAGAAAGAGATGTCGCGATTCAAAAGAGGCTCGCGCCTGCAACACATCTGACTTATCACCTAAATTCATTCTCTCTCTTTTAGTGACATAATCCAAAATTTTCTTAGCACCTTCTAAAGCGCGACGCTGAATTTCAACAGCTTTGCGCGTGTAAACCAACATCCAGTAAGCCTTTTCTGAATTAGTTAATTCAGTTAGTGAGAGTGCTTTCGCGGTGAGTTTTTGTGATTCGTTGGCGAAGTAAGTCGAGTCCTTAGTTGCTTTGGTTGAAGCGCCAAAACGGTTTTGCCACAAAGACAAAGTAAGTTCTAAAGTTGGAATGCTCTGATAGTTTTCAATCGCTAGTGAAGGGTTCGTATAATTAGAAGCATTTAAGCCGTGATATTTGGTATTGTTTAGCGAGTAATAAAGATTGGTATTTAGACCGAAGTCAGAAGCTTGTGAAAAACCAATTTGGTTTTTTTGGTAATCAACTTGAGTGTAGCGAACAATTTGTAACGCCTGATTTTGCTCAGTGAAGGATTTTTCGCTGTAACCGTAAAGCTTGACGGCAGTAACTAAATTAGCCTTTTTCTTAAGTAATTCATAGGCATCAGCATTTTGTGCTGCGGCGTTGTAGTTTAGATTTTGGGTTCTTACTTGATCTAAATATTCTGAGACAGAAAGAGCATAAGAGTTAGTGCCACAGCAGACTAAAATTAATGACGTTAGTAAAATACGTAACATGAAAGCCGAAGTTTTTTTTACTAAAATTAATAAGATTTTTTCTGAGAAATTATTTCCTAAGAAGATTGCTGTTGCTGTTTCTGGAGGCGCTGACTCTCTGGCTTTGACTTTACTTTTGCAAGAATTTTGCCTCGTAAAAAAGATAAAACTTTTTGCCGTAACCGTTGATCACAAAATGCGCGAAGGCTCGTCCAAAGAGGCTTTATTGCTCAGTAAAATTTTAACTAAGAGAAAAATCTCTCACAAAATTCTGGCAATTCCGCGCAAAAAAATTCCCAAGAAAAATATCGAAGCAAAGTTGCGTGAGTTGCGTTACCAATTGCTTAAAAACTTCTGTGTAAAAAATAAAATCGAGTTTTTATTTCTCGGACATCACAGTGGAGATGTAGCAGAAAATTTTTTAATTCGTCTCTTTCGAGGTTCGGGCTTGGATGGATTGTCGACAATAAGAGAGATTGTTGACTTCAATGAAATCAAGCTCGTAAGACCTCTGTTAAATTTTGAAAAAGAAGATTTAAAAAAATTTCTTCGCGCAAAAAAAGTTCGGTGGTTTGAAGATGAAACAAATTCCGACGAGAAATTTTTACGCAACAAAATCCGTAATTTTTTAGAGACTCTTCCTGAAAAAGATTTGATTCAAAAACGTATTAAAAATTCTTCTGACGAAATTGCTAAAATGCGCGATTTCTTCGATGAATTGATGTGGCGCGAGACCAAAGAAATCGTAGTCTTCGAAGATAAGAGGGTTTTAATTAATCGTGAGAAATTCCGCGAACTTGACGAAAAAATTGCTCTAAAAATTCTTGCTTTTGCCTTGATGAAAATTGGCAAAAAAAATTACAAACCGCGCCGTGAAAAGTTGGAAAGATTTTACGAATATTTAATCGCAAAAGATGTGTTTAAGTTGCGCAACTTTTACGGTTGTACGAGTAAAAAATTAGATGAAACAACTGTTGTTATTCTTCCTGGATCACCGCTTGTGGGATGAATTTATCCATCACTCTGGGTCGTCGAACGGCGATGTTTTCTGGCGCTAATTAAAAAATTATCCTTGCTCAGGCGAGGATTTGAGAGAATTCGTGCGCACGCAATTTAATTTAAAGATAAGTGACAAAATTCGACGTAGTAATTATTGGTGCCGGTGCGGCGGGATTAATGTGCGCCCTAACCGCCGGTCAACGCGGACGTAAGGTTTTGCTTCTTGATCACGCTAAAGCAGTCGGCGAAAAAATTCGCATTTCTGGCGGAGGCAGATGTAACTTCACCAACCTTTACACCGCTCCAAAAAACTTTATTTCACACAATTCACATTTCTGCGTTTCAGCCTTGAAACGCTTCACTCAGCATGACTTTATTGCTTTGGTAAAAAAACATGAAATTGCCTTTCACGAAAAAACTTTAGGCCAACTTTTTTGCGACATTTCCTCGCGGCAAATCATTGGAATGCTTCTGAAGGAATGTTCTGATGGAGCTGTTGAAATAAGGCTTGAAACCTCTGCTGGCAAAATAAAAAAATCAGAAAATTTATTTGAAATCGAAATTGGAGACGAGTTAATTCAGAGCGAGTCTTTAGTGATTGCGACTGGAGGTTTGTCAATTCCAAAAATAGGCGCGACCGGCTTTGGTTACGATGTGGCGCGACAATTTGGTTTGAAAATTAAACAAACAATTCCGGCTCTTGTGCCGCTAACCTTGGCAGAAGAAATTTTATGCGAGACCAAAAATCTTTCAGGCGTTGCCGTCGATGCAATTGTCTCTTGCGGCAAAATAAATTTCCGCGAAGCAATCTTATTTACCCATCGCGGACTCAGCGGCCCAGCCATTTTACAGATTTCATCTTACTTACAGCGTGGCGAAAAAATCGTGATTAATTTACTGCCTGAAATTGATGTTTTTGTGCAATTACAAGAAGCAAAAAAGTTGCAACCAAAACAACAATTGCCAAGTTTTTTTACACAGTTTTTACCAAAAAGTCTGGCGATTTTTTTAGCTGAACAAGCTAATCATCAAGGAAATCTCAGCGATCTTTCCAACAAAAAAATAAAAGAAATCTCCGACCTTATCAATCGCTGGACTCTTGTTCCAACAGGTACGGAAGGTTATGCCAAAGCTGAAGTAACCCTAGGCGGAATCGATAGCAACGAAATTTCTTCCAAAACTTTCGAGGCCAAATCTGTACCGAATTTATTTTTTGTTGGCGAGGTTTTGGATGTAACTGGTTGGCTTGGAGGTTTTAATTTTCAATGGGCCTGGGCCTCGGGTAGAGCGGCTGGTGAGTGTGCTTAGATTATTATAATCAAAATTACGCGTAGGCGAAAATCCAGGAGTGTTGAAATAAACCGAAATGAAGTCAAAAAATGTTAGTTGAAAGAAGGTAAATAAGCTTTTTCGCCCCTGCATTATTGATCTTGTGAGAATCTGAGAAGATTTTTTACTCAGGTTTAAAATCTCAGAAAAAATTACGAATTTTCTTCGAGAGCAAGGGCGACGTCAAAAGCGGTTTGTTCGTCGAAATGTTTGGTGATTACTTGTAGGCCTAGAGGCAATCCGTCTTTGTCAAAACCTGCGGGAACCGAGATTGCGGGCAGGCCAGCGAGATTTACTGGAATGGTAAAAACGTCGTTTAAATACATTTTTACTGGATCGGATTCGCTCAGGGTTTTTGACTCGTTAATTGAGAATGCCGCGCTTGGAGTTGTGGGTGCAAGAATCGCATCGACTTTTTTGAAAGAGTCGGCGAAGTCTTGGCAGATAAGGTTGCGCACTCTTTGAGCTTTTTTGTAGTAAGCGTCAAAATAGCCAGCGGAGAGAACGTAAGTTCCGGTGAGGATTCTTCTTTTTACTTCGTCACCAAAACCTTGAGCGCGAGTTTTTTCATACATTTCTTCAAGCGATAATTTTTCTCCTTCGGCGCGAAATCCGTAACGAACGCCATCGAAGCGAGCTAGATTTGACGAGCATTCAGCTGAGGCAATAATGTAATAAACGGCAGCAGCGTAATTGGTGTGCGGTAGGGAAATCTCAACAATTTCGGCACCGCGTTTTTGTAAAATTTCTTTACCGCGATTCCAAAGATGCACGATTTCTTCTGGCATTCCGGCGACGAAATATTCTTGCGGAATTCCAATCTTTTTACCTCTGACGTCGGAGTTGAGAAGCTTTTCAAATTGAGGCACTGCCAGATTCATTGAAGTAGAATCTTTGACGTCAAATCCAGAAATTACGCGCTGCAAAAGCGCGGCGTCGTAAACATTTTTAGCGAAAATTCCAGCCTGATCTAATGAGCTAGCAAAGGCAATCATGCCGTAACGTGAGCAGCGTCCGTAAGTGGGTTTAATGCCAACGGTGTTTGTGAAAGAAGCGGGTTGCCTGATTGAGCCGCCAGTGTCAGAGCCAGTTGCAGCAGCGCAGAGATTTGCGGCAACAGCGGCAGCAGAACCACCGGAAGAGCCACCGGGAACTAAATTTTCGTCAGAACCTTTTCTTTTGTAGGGATTAATTACTGGTC
>CAMBES010000061.1 GCA_945865855.1 Rhizobium sp. Q54
ACAATGATTTCGGAATATGCTGCTGGCCATTTTTTCATTTCTTCAAAAATTTCCGACTCAATATTTTGTCGTTCATTGATCGATAATTTATCTGATTTTGTAAGTACTATTTGGAATGAAACAGCGAGAGTGTTAAAAATATTAATAACTTCGCGATCTCCCTCCTTCAAGCCTTTGATTGGATCGATAAGTAAGAAAACACGACGTAAATTAGCGCGCCTGGTTAAATATTCGAAACTAGTTTTTTGCCAGTGTTCAATGTCTTTGTCGCGTGCTTTTGCGAAGCCATATCCCGGCATGTCGACTAAAATAAAACCATCTTCGTAGCCAGAAACCTTGAAGAAATTTAGCTGCTGAGTGCGTCCCGGTGTTGAAGAAACAATGGCAACTTTTTTCCCTAGTAAGGCATTAACCAGACTAGATTTACCAACGTTTGAAGCGCCAACGAAGGCAATTTCTGGAAAGTGATTTTTGGGGATCTGGTCGTATTTACTAGCACCAAAAAGAAACTCGACAGTGCCACCGTGATTTGGATCAAAAATTTTTTTTGCTTCGAGTTTTTTAACCATGAATTTATTTATTTTTTTACTTAAGAAGTTTTAAAACTTTTTCATGTAACGCCTTATTGCCACAAGCTAAAAGACGCGCCGGAGATTGTAACTGAAGATCATTCCCAGCCCAGTCGGTCACAATTCCACCGGCCATTTCGATAATTGGAATGAGTGCGGCGTAATCGTAAATTTTTAACTCAGGTTCAAAAATAATATCGACAAAACCAGAAGCGAGTGAGGCGTAAGAATAGCAATCTCCTCCGTAAATAATTCCACCGAGATGCTGATATTTAGTGAGCCCAGAGACTCTCTTTAAAATTTCTGCGTCATTATCCTTGAAGAAGAATGGCGAGCTTGCACAAAGCACTGCATCAGAAATTTCTGTGCAATTTCTTGTCTGAATTTTTTTGCCATTGAGCCAGGATCCCTGACCGGAAATGCCGACCCAGCGCTCTCCATTAATAGGCTGATTCATGATTCCCAAGATGGATTTTTTGCGAGAAGTGAGCGCGATTAATGTGCCAAAAATCGGACGACCAATAATAAAAGACGATGTGCCATCAATCGGATCCAAGACCCAAACAAATTCTGCATCAGTATTTTGTGCGCCAAATTCTTCACCAATAATTCCATGCTCTGGAAATTTTTTTTCGATTTCAGCGCGAATTATTTCCTCGATTTCGCGATCAGCTTTAGTAACTGGAGACTGATCGGCCTTAGCCATTTCGCCATTTGGCAAACGAAAATATTTCTTAGCAATTTCATTTGAGAGGTCAGCTAGGTGGTGAGCAAAAGCAATGAATTCTTGAGTTGGCATTGATTTATGAATTATGAATTAGAAAACGCGATAAACGTAATTCTTAATTCCCCTAATTCCAAAACTTAAATTAAATGAAAGAACGTATTGCAATTATTGCTGGCTTCAGATCTCCAATGGGCAAGGCTGGGGGAGTGTTGAAAAATCTTACTGCGCACGATCTAGGAGCGCGCATTGCCAAAGAAGTTTTGATTCGTTCGAAAGTTGATTTGGAGAAAATTGACGAGGTAATTATTGGTAATGTTGCACAACCTGCAGAGGCAGCAAATGTAGCGCGAGTGATTGCGTTGAAGGCTGGTATTCCTGAGTCTGTGCCCGCCTTTACCGTTCACAGAAATTGTGCTTCGGGAATGGAAGCGATGACCACAGCGATGTCAAAAATTCAAAATGGTGAAGCAGAAATTATTTTCGCCGGCGGTGTTGAATCTATGAGCAATATTCCGCTTTTCTTCGGTAAAAAAATGACCGCACTTTTTGGAAATTTGATGAAGGCCAAAACACTTTCGCAAAAACTTTCTGTGCTCACAAGTTTTCGTTTACACTTCCTCACCCCAGTAATTGGGCTGGTTCAAGGTCTTACCGATCCGATTTCTGGATTGATCATGGGCTGCACTGCAGAAAATATTGCGAAGGATTTTAAGATCACTCGCGAGGAGCAAGATCAATTCTCTCTCCGCTCGCATCAAAAAGCGGAAGCGGCAATGACTAACGGAAATTTCAAAGAAGAAATCATTCCTGTTTTTAATAATGACGAAAAAAATTCTCTGATGATTGAAGAGGATGAAGGTGTGCGTAAGGGTCAAACGCTTGAAGCTCTTGCTAAGATGAAGCCATATTTTGAAAAAGTTACCGGAACTGTTACCGTTGCCAACTCATCGCAAGTTACGGATGGCGCGGCTTTTGCGGTTTTGATGAGTGAATCAAAAGCGAAAGAGCTTGGTTTAGAAGTTCTTGGCTACATTCGTAATTTTGCTTATGCCGGCATGGATCCTTCGCGCATGGGTCTTGGACCAGTTTTCGCCTCAAAAAAGCTTTTCGACAAAACCGGTCTAACTTTGCAAGACATGGAATTAATCGAAATCAATGAAGCCTTCGCCGCCCAAGTAATTGGATGCACGCGAGCTTTTGCTTCCGACGAATTTTGCGAGAAACATTTTGGCATGAAGCAAGCAATGGGTGAAATTAATCCAGAAATTTTGAACGTGAATGGCGGCGGTATTGCTCTTGGTCACCCGGTCGGAATGTCTGGCGCGCGCATAATTATTCATCTTCTTCGTGAGCTAAAACGCCGTGGCAAAAATCGCGGATTGGCAACTCTCTGCATTGGCGGCGGACAAGGCGGCGCAGTGATTTTAGAGGTGAATTAGGCCATCTCTTCAAGCTGAAGAAATCTGAACATTTTGTTGGTCGAGCGGAGTTTAGAAATCTTGCTCTTCTATTTTGTTATGTGAACCAATCCTTCTTCTCATTTTCACTGCCTATTTATAGAACCAGGCATTTGCTGGGGTAACAAATTAGATTGTGAAGCAACGGAAAGAAAAACGTGATGGAATAAGAGAAATATGGTCGAGTGCGAAGGTAGATAATTTAAATTTCCCTGCGATTTTGCTGCGACCAAATTCCCCAACTTAAAAATTTCAGAACATGGATATTTCAAAAATCGCCATCGGCAAAGACGCGCCAAATCAAGTTAATGTAATCATCGAAGTGCCGATGAATGCTGATCCGGTGAAATATGAATTCGACAAAGAAAGCGGCGCTATTTTTGTCGATCGCTTCATCGCCACGCCAATGTTTTACCCGTGCAACTACGGCTTTATTCCAAACACTTTATCTGATGATGGCGATCCTTGCGACGTTCTAGTCGTCTCAGATTTTCCGGTAATTCCCGGCGCTGTAATCGCCGTAAAACCAGTTGGCGTTTTGATCATGGAAGACGAAAAAGGCATGGACGAAAAAATCATCGCCGTACCTGCGAAGAAGCTAAACTCACAGTTTGAAGCCGTAGAATCTTACAAGGAATTGCCAGAAAATTTGATCAATAAAATCAAACATTTCTTCGAGCATTACAAAGATTTAGAAAAAGGAAAATGGGTGAAGGTGACTGGCTTCGAAGATGCCGCGAAAGCGAGACAGTTGATTCAAGAGGGGATTGAGAGAGCGAAGAAGTAAGAAGAAAAGATTGTCTCCACCGTGGAGACAATCTTTTTACGTCATCCCCGCGAAGGCGGGGATCCAGGATGGCGGGCTCGGGGTGATGAATAAGAGAAATTGTCAAAAAATTACACTATCCTTAAGTCATGCCAGCACTGACTAGAATGAGATTTTGTCCAGCTGGACAAAATTAGTCATTTCGTTCTCAACCCAGTAAAATCAATGGTTTTAGAGGAAATAGATACTTGCTGTTTTTGACAAGTTACGTCAGCGGAGCTTTATTTGATTGGTTCTTCGAGCTATTCGTCACGTCTTTCATCTCAGAAATTTCTTCGTCAGCGCTCTCAGAATTATGCGCGGTGTAAATAAAATTCATCTTCAGCATATTTTTTTTAATCGCGAAGCGAAGGACGATTCCGGCGATTATTAGCAGCAACACAATTACTCCGAATATCACCAGAATTGAAGGCAGAAAATAGATAAAAAGTCCGAGGAATAATGCCGAAATGGCGAAGGAAAGTATTCTGGAAAGGAGGTTTTTTAGGGACATTTGTTTTTAGATTTCTTGGATCCCCGCCTGCGCAGGGATGACGCTTTAAGTAAGGCGCCTCAACTCTACTCTTTCCACGTCATCTCCTTGCAGGCGGGGATCCAGAAAGGATCAAAGCGCGTTGGAACTTTCCTAGATTCCCGCTTTAGCGAGAATGACGAAGAAGAGATCGAAATTTAACCCAAATCGTCCCGTCATCCCCGCGTAGGCGGGGATCCAGAAAAGGTGATTAAGCTAAATATTCCGTAGCGGTGCGAATTACCCTCTTCGCAGCTGAATCCATCAGTAAAGAATGAACAAAAATTTTTCCGCTTTTTTTGCATTTCCTCACCCCATCAAGCATGTAACCATCGGTCACGCCAGCGCAGGCGAAGATTACATCGCCTCTCGCCATTTCTTCGGCGGTGTATTTTTTATTTAAATCGACGATTCCCATCTGCTTGGCTCGCTCGATTTGTTTTTGGTTATCGCCAAAAATTAAGCGGCCCATCATTTGGCCGCCAATTACGCGTAATCCTGCAGCAGCAAGCACGCCTTCAGGTGCGCCACCAGTTCCCATGTAGGCATCAATGCGAGCGGTTTGGTTGGTGCAGGCGATTACACCGGCAACGTCGCCATCGCCGATCAAGCGAATTCTTGCACCAGCTTCACGAACTTTAGCGATTAATTCATTGTGTCGTGTGCGTTCGAGGATCATTACAGTTAGATCAGAAACCGCGCATTTCTTTGCTTGTGCGATGTTTTGTAAATTTTTTAGAGGTGTGTTGTCGAGATCAATTACACCTTCAGGTAAGCCAGCGCCGACGGCAATTTTATCCATGTAAACATCGGGCGCGTGTAAAAATCCACCGCGTTTTGCGAAGGCAATTACGGCTAAAGAAGACTCGCCGGCATTGGCGCAAATCGTGGTTCCTTCGAGTGGATCAAGGGCAATATCAACTTCTATTCCACCTTTACCAACTTCTTCTCCAATGAATAACATTGGGGCTTCATCGCGTTCTCCTTCACCGATTACGATCGTTCCTTTGATGTTCATTTGATTCAAAGTTTCTCTCATCGAATTAACTGCGGCAGCATCGGCGGCCATGTTGTCACCTTTGCCAATCCAATCGTAACAAGCGATTGCGGCTTTTTCAGTAACTTCAATAATTTGTGAGGAGAGGGTGGATAGCATGAAATTGAGATTGAATTTTGAACAAAAAAAAAGCGCCCGCCCATTTTTTTTGGGGGGCGCTTTTATTTAGAGCCTTAGCTCGAGAGCTTCTGCTCTTTAAATTCTACATGCTTACGTACAACGGGGTCATATTTGCTAAAAAGCATTTTTTCTTGTTTTTGCTTTGGATTGCGGCGCGCAGTGTAGAAGAAACCGGTGCCCGCAGTGCTTACTAGCTTGAACAAGATTGAATTTCTTTTTGATTTTGATGCTTTTGGTTTTCCAGCCATAAAATTGTTTTTTGTGATTAGGCAATAAATTTGTCTAACCTAAGTTAATATTGATACCGCAGCGATCATCGCTACGAACATAGCAACCATTGATTACGATCTAGCTTCTCGAAGAATTCTGGAAAAGTTCAGAATCTCGATGACAAGCTGTTATGTTGCGAAACTTATTTAGGGAGATTCAAGTTTCAACGTAAAATTGTGGCTAAAATTGCCTTCTGTATGTGTAGGCGATTCTCAGCTTCGTCGAAAATTACCGACTGTTTTGAATCAATTACCTCGGCACTAACTTCAAATCCGCGGTAGGCTGGAAGGCAGTGAGTGAAGATTGCACTTTTTTTAGCGAGCTTCATCAGATCTTGATTTACTTGGTACGGCAGCAGTTGTTTTAATTTTTTATCGTGCAGTTTTTTATCTTTTGCCGCGGTGTCGCCCATTGAAAACCAAGTGTCAGTGATCAAAACATCGGCATTTTTTGCCGCCTCTTTTGCATCTTTGCAGACAGAAATTTTTGCCCCATTTTTTTGTGCTTTTTTGATTTCAGAATTGCAGAAGTCATATTCTTTTGGAGTGGCGATCGCCAGTTCAAAATTAAAGGCTAAAGCCGCGTGGATATAAGAGTTAAGGACGTTGTTAGCGTCGCCAAACCAAGCCAATTTTTTGCCAGAAATTTTTCCTAAATGCTCTTCGATTGTTAAAATACTCGCAAGAATTTGGCAGGGATGAGAAAAATCAGAAAGGGCATTGATCACAGGAACGGAGCTATTTTGTGCGAGCTCAACAATTGTTTGATGTGAGTTTGAGCGAATCATAATTCCATCAACAAAACGCGAAAGAACAAGTGCGGTATCAGCGATCGTCTCGCCTTTGCCAAGTTGCATGTCGGCGCTATTCATCACGATTGCATGGCCTCCGAGCTGGTTAATTCCCACTTCAAAGGAAACACGAGTGCGGGTAGAATTTTTTTCAAAAATCATCGCCAAGTGTTTTCCAGCTAGGATTTTATTAAGCGGATTTTTTTTTAATTTTTTGGCGAGTGTCAAAATTTTACGTAATTCAGTCGCAGAGATTTTGTCTAAATCAATGAAGTGATTGGTCATTTTTAAAATTGCAAAATTGGGGAGAGCAGGGAAGTGTTAGAGCCGTGCGGGCTTCTTAAGTTTAAGAAATTACAACTCAATGTCAGAAAAAATTTTTATCGTTAGTGGCGGAACAGGTGGTCACATCATTCCAGCGCGTTGTTTAGCTGCGCATTTAGTTGCTGATGGGCGTCAGGTATTTTTCTTTGGCGACGAAAAAATTAAGAATTATCGCCGTCAAGAAGATGGCTTTGAAACCAGGATTGTCAAGGCTTCGCAGCTGAGAAAGCCTTTACCATTTTTAGTTAAAGCAGTGTTAAAAATTTCTGTTGGAATTTTGCAGTCACTTTATTTTTTGCTGCGTTTTAAGCCAAAATATGTGGTTGGTTTTGGAGGTTACGCAAGCTTTCCAATGTTGGCTGCAGCTTCTCTAACAAAAACCAAAATTATTCTTCACGAACAAAATTCTCATCTTGGAAAAGTGAATAGAATTTTTGCAAAGTTTGCGCATAAAATTGCTTTATCTTTTCCAAATAGCTCGGGAATTGAAGCTCAATATTTAGCAAAAACTATTTTTACTGGAAACCCGGTACGCGCAGAAATAGCAGCGCTCCACAGCCTTTCTTACCAGTTACCAATACAAGAAGAAAGTGAGGCGGTTCCGGCTGATCGCTTGGGTTACAATGTGTTGCTCGCGTCAGATTTTTCTCAAGAACTAAAGAAGCCTAATCTTTTTAAAATCTTGGTTATTGGCGGCTCGGGTGGAGCAAAAATTTTTAGCGAAATTTTACCTAAATCTTTTTTTAACTTAAGCGAGCGTCTCAAAGAAAAAATTCAAGTTATTCAGCAATGCAGAGCTGAGTTGATTCAAGAGACTTTTGATCAATACAGATCTTTTAATATTAACATCATCACCGAATCTTTTTTTGATAATATGTCGGTCTTGTTACGCGATGCACATCTAGTAATTGCAAGGGCAGGGTCGTCATCTATTGTGGAATTTTGCGCGGCAAAAAAGCCAATGATTTTAATCCCATTCGCCGCCTCTGCGGATAATCACCAAGAAAAAAATGCGCAATATCTCGAAGAAAATGGCGCGGCAATAATCGTGAAAGAAAGTGATTTTACGATCAATAAAGCGAACGAGTTATTAAAGAATTTAATTGATAATGAAGCTCGATTAAGAAAGTTATCTGATAATGCTGGAAGCCTTGCTAATCTTGATGCAACGCAGAATTTAGCGAGGGTATTAAATGACTGAGACTGTTCAAAACTCCTTTGGTGAAATTCTTCGAAATAAGCGCGAAGAATTGCGCATGGAAATTGCTGAAGTCAGTTCACATTTGCGTATTAAGCCAAATGATATTGCGGCGATTGAGAATGACGAAATTATCAAAATAACTACTCACATTTACATCCCAGGATTACTTCGTTCTTACGCAAAATTTTTACGAATTGATGAAAAAATTATCGAAGAACAAATCAAATTTTTGCAGCTTAAATCCAATGTCGACAACAAGAAGCATCTACTTGTTAACCTTGGTGAAGGTGATCATTTAGCGCCGAATAAAAATTTTTCTTTTCACGCTCTGATTATCCTATTCGCGCTGATATTACTGCTTTTTCCGATCTATAATCAATGCGAAGATAAAAGCGATTTTATCACTAATTCCGATTTAATTTCAAAACTTAAAAACGTTTCGTTAGATGGCAGATAATGAACTGGAAATTCCAGAGG
>CAMBES010000062.1 GCA_945865855.1 Rhizobium sp. Q54
AGCGAGGCTTCGTAATATCCGGTAAATAGTCCTGTGCCTTTCCCTGCACGGGTTTCAACGGCAAAAGGTCGAAACCAATTTTCAAAAAAATTCTTGGTTTGACTGTTGCTCATGCTCTTAATGAGATCAGCAATATCGCAAACATCACGAAAATCGCCAACGCGAATATCGCCAATCTGCCCGCCAATCAAGCGACTCTGCGGCATTTTAGCAAATTTATTGCAGGAATGCATCAAGGCCTGCAATGCTTTTTTGTGATCGTCATTTTCCCAATTATTCAACTGAGCAAAATCAACTTGTGTAAGGCGCACATCGCCCTTGCCGGTAATTGAAACTTGCTTCGAAAAAAGGCAGGAAGAAAGAAGAAGAATTAATGCTAGTGCGAAGCGCGGCATATTTAGATTTTTGATTTTAGATTTCTGATTTTAGGGTGCCCTGAATCTCAAATCTAAAATCAAAAATCAAAAACTAATGTCTCTTCAATGCGGAATCGTCGGACTTCCTAACGTCGGCAAATCAACTTTATTTAATGCGCTTACTCAAACTGCCGCGGCGCAGGCGGCGAATTATCCGTTCTGCACGATTGAGCCAAATATCGGTCGCGTGAATGTTCCCGATGAGAGGATGGAAAAATTGGCGAAGATCGCTGGCTCACAAGAATTAATCCCGGCGCAAATTGAATTTGTCGACATTGCCGGAATCGTACGTGGAGCCAGTAAAGGCGAAGGTTTGGGTAATAAATTTCTTTCGCACATTCGTGAAGTTGATGCGATTATCAACGTCGTGCGTTGCTTTGAAGATGAAAATATTACTCACGTTGAAGGTTTGGTTGACCCAATGCGCGACATCGAATTAATTCAGCTTGAGCTCATTATCGCCGATCTCGAAAGTTTAGAAAAAAGAATTCCAACGATGGAAAAAAAGGCGAAACAAGAAAAAGAAATCGCTGCCCAAGTTGAAATCGCCAAACGCGTAATTGAAGTTTTAAAAGAAGGTAAAGCGGCGCGTTCAGTAGAAATAAAATCGGAAGAAGAAGCGAAAATTCTACGTGAGTTGCAGCTAATCAGCTCTAAGCCACAACTCTTTGTCTGTAACTTGAAAGAAAACGAACTTTCTGGAAATAAAAATTCTAAAAAAGTCGAAGAATTCTGCGTCGCAAATGGTTACAAAGTTTTAAAAATCTGCGCACAAATTGAGGCAGAAGTTGCATCACTTGAAACCGAAGAAGAGAAAAAAGAATTTTTAGAATCAGTCGGACTCAACGAAACCGGACTCGCGCAAATCATCAGAAATTCTTATTCACTTTTAGAGTTAATAACCTTCTTCACCGTTGGCCCAAAAGAATGCCACGCCTGGACTCTAAAAAAAGGCAGCTCTGCCCCAAAAGCCGCGGGCGTAATTCACACTGATTTCGAAAAAGGTTTCATTCGCGCCGAAACAATTTCTTACCCCGATTACATTTCTTGTAACGGTGAAGAAGGCGCAAAGAACGCAGGAAAATTAAGGCTCGAAGGTAAGGAATACGTCACGCAAGATGGGGACGTGTTTCACTTTAGGTTCAATGTTTAGACCTGTGCAATTTTTTGTTAATGATTAATAAATCTGATTATGAGCGAACCAGAAGATGTCAAAAAACATGGTAAAACACTGCTAAATCCAATCGCCAAAGCTTTAGTAGCAAGATTTCCTAAAATGGAAAAATGAAAATAAAAATGATTAGCAATCAAAAGAAAATTCACGAAATCATCCGCGTCAATCACGCTGGAGAATTTGGCGCGAAGGTGATTTACGCTGGGCAAATAGCCGCGCTGAAATTAAAAAAAGATCACAAGACGTTGAAAATTGTTGAGCACATGAAAGAGCAGGAAGATGTGCATTTCGATTATTTTGATGCGGAAATTAGGAAGAAAAAAATTCGTCCGACGGTGATGCAACCAGTGTGGAGAATTGGCGGATTCGCGCTCGGATTTTTCACCGCTTTACTCGACAAACGTGCGGCAATGGCCTGCACAACAGCAGTCGAAGAGGTGATTGATGAGCATTACAAATCTCAGCTAAACACACTCGAAAAAGAAGAAGAACTCAAAACTAAAATCGAAAAATTTTGTTCTGAAGAATTAGAACATCGCGACATCGGCTACGAAAATAAAGCTGCAGAACTTAGTTATTTTAAACCGCTGACCGGCTTCATCAAAGCGACAACAAGATTCGCAATCGCAGTTTCAAAAAGAATTTAATTTCGCAGGTCGAGCGAAGTTGCGACCAAAAAATTTCACGCAATAAAAAGGCGCGGCCCCCAATGGAACCACGCCTCTTATTACTTTTTAGATTTTTTACTTATCCAGAAAGTTACTTCTTTTTAGCAACTGGCTTTTTAGCAACTACTTTTTTTACGACTGCTTTTTTAGCAACTGGCTTTTTAGCAACGACTTTTTTTACAACTGCTTTTTTAGCGACGACTTTTTTAACAACTGCTTTTTTAGCAACTGGCTTTTTAGCAACGACTTTTTTCGCGACTGTTTTTTTAGCAACCATGATAATTATTTATTAAATTTTTGACCAATGAGAATAGTAATTTCGAAGAGTAAGATCAACAAAACCGCTAAACTCAGCTGACTCACAACGTCAGGTGGGGTAAGGATCGCAGCCACCACAAAGATGATTACAATCCAATATCTTCTCTTACGTCTTAAGTCATTGGCCGACAACAAACCAAGTTTGATTAATAAAAGCAACAAGATTGGAAATTGAAATGCGACACCGAATCCGAGTAGTAAATTTTCTACAAAATTTAGGTACTCACTCAACCTTGTTTCGAGTTGAATTGAAAAACTCGATGAGCCTACGAGACCTTGAGTTTCAAAGCTCGCGAAGAATTGCAAAGCGATTGGCAAAATAAAAAAATACGCAAAAATTGCGCCGCATAAAAATAAAAATGGAGAGAAAAAAAAGATCAAAAGAATATTTTTTTTCTCATTTTTGTAGAGAGCTGGCGACAGAAAAAGATAAATTTCCGAAAGAAAAATTGGCGCAGAAAAAAATAATGCCGAAGAAAAAGAAAGTTTTAAATAGGTCACGAAGGCTTCAGCGGGGCTGGTGTAGATGAGTTTACGATTTTGTTGATTTGAAATTTCTACGAATGGTCGCAAAAGAATTTCATAAATTTCTTGCGCAGAAAAATAACAAAAAACAAAAGCGGCACAGAAAAAAATTACTGAAAAAATTACGCGCTGACGAAGTTCGCGAAGATGTTGTTGAAGTGTCATGACGTTAATTCCCATCTTGCTTTTGGTTTAAAATTTAAGTCGTCGACAAAGCCTGATTTTAATTTTTCTACTCCTGCCCAAGCGACCATCGCGGCATTGTCGGTGCAAAGATTAATTGGTGGAGTGATTATTTTCATTTGATGTTCAGAAGCCCAATTCTCTAGGCACGAAACGATGTAGCGATTTGCAGCAACACCGCCGGCAATTACTAAATTTTTTGTCTGCTGTTGTTTGTCGGCGAGAATATTATTCAATCTATTCAAAATTATTTCGCAGACAATTCGTTGGAAAGATGCGCAAATATCGGCGCGATCTTTTTCATTTAATTTTTGTGGCGAGGTGAAGTGAGAAAAACTTTCGCCAACTAATTTTTCCACTTCGCGACGCACTGCAGTTTTCAATCCAGAAAAGGAAAAAGCGAAACGATGTGCTGCATCTTTTGAATCAAGAAGTGGACGAGAAAATTTAAAACGATTTTCGTCACCTTGCTGCGCGAGCTTTTCTACTGCTGGCCCGCCAGGATAAGGCAATCCAACCATTTGTGCGATTTTATCAAAGGCTTCACCGAGGGCGTCATCAATTGTTTCGCCAAGTTTTTCGTAATTACCAACTCCGCGCGCAAATAAAATTTGACAATGTCCGCCGGAAATTAAGAGCAGCAAATAAGGAAATTCTAACCCATTGGCTAAATCGCTAGTTAGTCGCGCAGTTAACGCGTGAGCCTCCAAATGATTCACCGCCAGAAAAGGTTTTTGGAATACAGAGGCTAAAGTTTTTGCCGCCATCATTCCAACAATTACTCCGCCAATTAAACCTGGACCAGAAGTTGCCGCGAAGCCATCAATCTCTTCTAATTTTAAATTTGCTTCCTTGAGCGCCTGCAAAATCAACACATCCAGAATTTCCACGTGACCACGCGCTGCAAGCTCAGGGATCACCCCGCCATATTTTTTATGCAGTTCAATTTGTGAGTTAAGTGCGTGCGCCAAAATATTTTTCTGATCATCAACAATCGCAACAGCAGTTTCATCGCAGGAAGTTTCAATACCGAGAATTTTCATGAATCTAAATTCTTTTTTAAAATGGTTTGTGTGAGTGATGTTTTTTATGAGGCTGCGATCTTGGAAGTTCACATCAAAGATTTATTGAGTCTTTTGTGCAAACCAAACAGAAAGTAATTAACTAATAACTTCGTAAACTATTTTTTGTATGAAAAAAATTAAGCTTTGTTTGTTTACCATCATCACAATCGCAATTATGCAATCATGCTCTACAAAGTCAGAAGCTGGATATTATAAGGGTTATGAAATCCCTTCTTATGAGGTTATAAAACGAGTTGGTGACATCGAGTTTCGAAAATATGAACCAACCTTGGTGGCAGAAGTTGAGGTGAATGGAGATCGAAAAGAAGCCGCAAAAGAAGGATTCATGACTTTAGCTCGTTATATTTTTGGTAAAAATATAGCCGAGAAAAAAGTGGCAATGACTTCGCCGGTTTCACAAGTTGATGTCTCAGAAAAAGTAGCAATGACTAGCCCTGTAAATCAAATTTATGAAGGAAAGAAAAAGTGGCTAATTCAATTTGGTATGCCAAAAAAATATAGCCTAGAGAACTTGCCGCGTCCAAAAGATGATCGGATTAAATTTAAGTTAACCGAATCAAAAACAGTTATCGCAATTCAATTTCCTGGAATGTGGTCAGATGAGAAATTCAGCAAAAAAAGAGATGAGTTGAATCGTTTTATTAAAGACCAAAATATTACAACCAAAGGCTCTGAAATTTTAGCATATTACGATGATCCATTCACTTTCCCTTGGAATCGCCGCAATGAAATTATTTGGGAAATTAAGTAACCAAATTACCAAATCATAATACATTGAATAAGACTAGATTAGCGATAATTGGAGCTGGCTTTTCCGGAATTTATCTGGGGCAAGAATTGCGAAAATTTTTTGAGGTAAAAATTTTCGAAAAATCTCGCGGCTGCGGAGGCAGGATGTCTACTCGCTATTCGGGAAATTTATTATTTGATCACGGCGCTCAATATTTTACCGCAGAAAGCGAAGATTTTAAAAAATTTCTCGATCCTTTTATTGCCTCAGGATGCGTCTCTAGATGGCGGGGCGATGTGATCACTTTTAAGTCTGGTAACAAAATTGCTTCGCGTCGAAATGAAGAGAGCTATTTTGTTGCTTCTCCAAACATGAACAGTCTTTGCAAAAAACTAGCTGATGATCTCGACATTTCTTTGAATAGCGAAGTTGCCCCAATATTAACCAAGCAGAGTGGCGGAAGGCATTTAGAAGATAAAAACGGTAACGATCTTGGTTTTTATGACCTTATCATCTCTACAGCTCCAATAGCTCAAACTAAGAATCTTTTTGGTAATCAAATTGCAAAAGATCTCGAGACGCAGACTGTTTTTACTTCACCTTCTTTCGTTACGATGATTGGTTTTAACCACCAATTAAACTTAGATTGGATTGCTGCCGAAGTTGAAAATTTGCCCATAAAACTAATTAGCTTTAATTCCAGCAAGCCGGGTCGCAACAAAGATGTGAGTTGTTTTGTGGTTCATTCGCAAGATGAATGGGCTTCAGAGCATTTAGAGGATGATGTTTTAAGTGTTGAAAAAGTTTTGGTAAAAAACTTTGAAGACCTAACAGGAATTTCTTGCGAAAAAGCTGATTACATAAGCACTCATCGTTGGCGTTATGCCTCGTCTAATAATTCTAAAAAAGTTGAGCCATTCTTTGATAATGATCTTGGGCTTGGAGCTACAGGAGATTGGGTTTGCGGCTCTAAAATTGAAGATGTTTGGCTTTCGGCAAAAAAACTATCTCAACTCATAAAAGCAAAAAATTTACAGTAGCAGAATTGACCTCGCCATGAACTCGGTTGAAAAATTCTCAACAGCAAAACGCCACTAAAGCTTTTTATTAGTGGCTCGACGATAGGTTGTTGCGAAGATATTTGATAAAATTCTTATCCAAGAAATCAGAATCTATCTTCCTGAGCCGGTATTACTTCTAACTACTGTTTCTTTTTGAGTATCTTGAGGAGCAGTTTTTTCTGAAGAAGAAGCATTAGAAACCTCTCCAGCCACCGCTTCATGAATTTGTAATATTGCTGTTTCTAACCTTTCTCTCACTGGGGGATCATGATATTCTTCCCTATTAGTCTCTGTTTGTTCTTCATCTTCATCAATATATTTATTGGTCAATTCAACATAATGATCTTCAGCTGTTTGCGATACTTCTTCTTCGGAAGATTCCTCTTCTTCACTATATACAAAAAGATTCAAAGGGTTATTACCAGAATGGTCAGTGGAGGGTTGGGGTCTATCAAGAGAACTTAAATTTCTACCCCCTTCTACGGAAGTTGTCGCAGAAGAAAAATTATCTACTTCTGGTGGTCTATCAAGAGAAGTTGAATTTCTTATAGTATTTTTTGTTACTTGTAATCCATCAATTCCTGTTACTCCTTTTAATGCAGTATCTTCAACAAAGAAATTTTCTCCAATAACATTTTCTGTAGTTGTGGTTTTTCCGGAAATAGGATTAGATCCAGCATCATCTTGTAAAGCTTCTTCTAATTCTTCTAAAGAAGCGGGGGCTCTTGCATCAATAGCTTCTGATTCCTTTTCAACAAGGACATTTTCTTCTTCAATATCACTTTTTGTAATTTCGGATTTTACAGCTTCTTCTAACTCTGTTATCAGTTTTTCATTAAGTTCAGCAGAATTTGTTGTGGACTCTGTTTTGTTAAACATTAAAGCTTCTGATGTAGTTACTAGCGCTTTCTTATCTTCTTCAAGATCTTTTGCGGACCCTCCAATAACTCTATCTGCAGCCTCGCCAGTACGAGTTGGGTTTCTTTTATTATTAACACGATCTTCTTCGGTTATTTCCCGACTTCCTCCGCCCACTTCAATAGAAACACCCTCGTCAGATTTGGACTTCTTCTCCTCCATAAAATCTTTCCAAGCCGTTGAGCAAGCTTTTATCAGTGGATCGTTATTTAGATTCTCTTCTTCAGGTTTGTGCCCCATATTCCAAGCACAAGCAAGAAATCCAAGCGCTAGAATTACGCCAAATGGAGCAGGAACTGCTAGAGCCAAAGCAAGAGCTGTTCCTCCCCTGAATGCATCGGGCATAATTTCTATCGCATTACTCCAATTGATTTCTCTGTTATTTACCAGCTCCTGCTCTTCTGGAGTTGATCCCTTTTTATATGATTTTACTGTTGTTGTGTTGGTCCCATGTGACTCCAGCCCTTCTTGAGTTAATTTTCCCCCTTCAATAAAACTAGCTGCTGCTATATCCAAATCAGGAGCTAGCTTAATTTCCTCTACAAATTCTGGAAAAGCATCTTTAAAACCAAGGTTAATTGCATCAATTACAGCTTTATTTCCTTCAAATGAAGAAGCTGCATTATGAAGCGCCCCAAGGATTGATTTAACAAATTCTTTCTTAGAATCTTCTTCCTTAGAATCTTCTTTAAGAGAGTCAGCAGATCCTGTTGCTAGGGGATTAAATGTCGCTAAATTACCTGGGAGATCTTCTGGCTTAGAATCTTCTTTAAGAAAGCCA
>CAMBES010000063.1 GCA_945865855.1 Rhizobium sp. Q54
CTACAGTAGTTTCGTGATGTTAATGCTTTTGCTTTTTCTGAAAAATGAAAACTTAAACGAGATGCTAATGTTTATGGTCAGCATTCTTATGATTTTCTCGATTAATCTTCTGATCGGGATTGGAATTGTGAAAAATATCAGTGAATCCAAAAAGTAGATCTAAGACTACGCGTAATATTTGAACTTAAAGACCTCGAGAACTATCGAAACTTGGAAATTGCTCGTAATCCCTGAATTAAGGCCTGATTCAGGGATTACGAGCAGAAAGCGAGAGAATTAATTTCTTTTTCTCAGCTCTTCCATCAACTTCTTTCTAAGCTCGATGGTGTGAGTTTCGATTTTATCAAGAAGGCTAAGGATCTGCTGAGCTTCTACAGAAATTTGATCGAGTTCTTTTTCTTTGAGGACTGGTTGAGTTTTCATGACTAAATTTATTTGAGTTAAGCAACCTAAAGATCCAGCAATGCTAAATATTTTCAATTTATTTTTATTTCTTCTTCTGCTTTGGGCAATGTTCATGCTTGCCGCTGGGCATTTGACTTGGCTTTATCTCATGTATGGAATGATTGCTTCTACCTTAGTGTCGCTTGTATCGATGCGATTAAAGTTGGTCGAAAAAAATAGCGAATTGCTTTACTTAAGTCTCGGTTTTTATCGACATTTTTTTATGATTTTTGTTAATAATTTTTTGAGCTCGTTGTTTTTAATCATGAATCTTGCCTTCAGAAAAAAGGATCTTCACCCAACGCTACATCGAATCAAACTTCGCGCAAATCTTCGCTTCAATCCTGCACTTTTGATGGCGAGTTTAAACATGAGTACTGGGGTCTTCTGTGTTGGCGTGAAAGAAAATGAAATACTGATTCACGCCATCGATCCTTCTTACTTCAAAAAATGCGATTTTCAAAAAATCTGCCTAAATCTGCGCAACATCAATGACGATAATCTCATCTAAAATCACCGCACTCAAAGCTGAAATAGCAAAACATGACTTGGCTTACCACACTTTGGATGCGCCAATTATTTCCGACGCAAAATATGATGAATTGCGTCGCGAGCTCGAAAAATATCACGAGGAATTTCCAGAATTTTTTGCCGAAGATGATGACTCGGTCGGTGGAAAAACTTTAGAGATTTTTTCAAAAGTAAAACACAGCAAGCCAATGCTTTCACTAGCTAACGGCTTTTCGGGTGAAGATATCGAGGATTTTATTTTGCGTGTAAATCGTTTTTTAGGTGAAGAAATTTTGGATTTTTTCTGCGAAACAAAAATTGACGGACTCTCTTTTTCAGCGCGTTTCGAAAATGGAAAATTTCTACGAGCAGCAACGCGTGGCGATGGTTTTTTTGGTGAGGACGTAACCGAAAATCTAAAAACAATTTTTGGATTTCCTCAGGAATTACGCGGAGAAAATTTACCAAAAATTTTTGAAATTCGCGGTGAAATATACATGAGCAAAGAAGATTTTGCTGCGCTTAATTCTCGTCAAGAAGAGCAGGGCGGAAAGATTTTTGCTAACCCGCGCAACGCAGCAGCTGGCTCTTTGCGCCAACTTGATTCAAGCGTCACCGCTTCACGTAAATTGAGTTACTTCGTCTACTCTCTCGGCGAAGTTTCGCCTAACTTTTTTTGTAATTCACAAGCTGAATTACACCAAAAATTGCAGGCATTCGGATTTCAAACTGAACCACATTCCAAGCTGTGTCACAGCATAGATGAAATTCTTGAGCTTTACCAAAAAATTGCCGATTACCGCTACGAACTTTCTTACGACATCGACGGCATGGTTTACAAAGTGAACGAGTTTGCTCTTCAGGAAAGGCTTGGATTTGTCGCGCGCTCCCCACGCTTTGCTATTGCCCACAAATTTCCGGCAGAAAAAGCAAAAACAGAAATAGAAAATATTTTAATTCAAATCGGCAGAACGGGTGCGCTCACCCCAGTTGCGATTTTGAAGCCGGTGAATATCGGTGGAGTTGTTGTTTCGCGCGCGACTCTGCACAACCAAGACGAAATTGCGCGCAAGGATGCTCGTATTGGCGATGTTGTCGTGATTCAACGAGCGGGAGATGTTATTCCGCAAGTTCTCGAAGTTGATTTGAGTAAAAGAAAATTCGACGCCAAAAATTTTATTTTTCCAAAAAATTGCCCAGTTTGCGGATCTGAAATTGTGAAGAATGAAGAGGATGTTGTGCTACGATGCTCCGGAGGCTTGTCTTGTGAAGCGCAACTTAAAGAAACGCTAAAGCATTTTGTTTCAAAGGATGCTTTTGACATCGTGGGATTAGGTAAAAAGCAGATCGAGAAATTTTTTCTTGAAGGCAGAATCAAAAATTTTGCTGAGATTTTTACTCTCGAAGAGCGAGAAAAAACTGCCGAAAATCCACTACGTACAAAATTAGGATGGGGCGAAAAATCTATCGAAAATCTCTTCTTCGCGATCAAACAAAAACGCACAATTCCGCTCGAGAAATTAATTTACGCCATCGGCATTAGGCATGTTGGCGAAAGCACGGCCAAGTTGCTTGCTCAGCATTTTAAATCTTTCAGAAATTTTCTCGATGTCATGCTGAGATTGTCGAAGCATGAGGAAATTATCCTTCGACAAACTCAGAGTGATTACTCTGAACTCGTTTCAATTGATGGATTGGGAGAAAAAATGGTCGAAGCAATTCTTGATTATTTTCGTGACGAACGAAATTTAAAAATGCTTCTCGACCTAGAAAAACAGCTGCAAGTTGAAGATGCGAAACAAATTAATTCTAACTCGAAACTCGCTGGAAAATCAGTAATTTTTACTGGCACTCTTGAGAAAATGACGCGTGCAGAAGCAAAGAAAAAAGCAGAAGATTTGGGGATGAAAGTTGTCGGATCCATTTCAAGCAAAACTGATTTTGTCGTTGCTGGATCTGAAGCTGGATCGAAATTAAAAAAAGCCGCAGAGCTAAATTTAAAAGTTTTGAACGAAGATGAGTGGTTGGAACTTTTTTTGTCTTAAGTCTCCCAATATCATCTCTGCGCATCTGAAAAAACAGAAAGCTTACCTTACAAATACAAAATTGATTTCATCTGACATCTCTTTTGCAAATTGATAGTTTTCGCTTTGAAATTTTTTTAACTCCTGCGGGTTGGTGATTTTATTTTTGATGATGAAGTTAGCCATCAGTCCGCGCGCTTTTTTGGCGTAGATTCCGATGGTTTTGTAGCTGCCATTTTTATTCTCTTTGAAAGTGATATTGATGATTTTGGCAGAGATTTTTTTAGGATTTATGACGGAGAAATATTCTTCTGAGGCTAAGTTGATAAGGTGCTTAGATCCTTCTGAATCAAGGTGTTGAGAGATTTTATCGCTCCAGAATTTGTAAAGATTTAAATTTGTGCCCATCTCCAAGCGGTAGGGTTGTATTAAATCTAGTGGGCGAAGAACGCCGTAAAATCCGGACAAAATTCGTAAAGTTTTTTGCGCGAAATTTAAATCTTCCGAGGTGAATTTTTCTGCTTCGATTGGTTTGTAAACGTCGCCATCAAATGCCAGAAGTGCTTGCTTAGAATTTTTTAAATCAAAATTTTCGGAGAAATTTTGAAATCTTTGATGATTAAGTTCAGCGAGATTTTTACTAATCCTCATTAATTTTTCTAAATCTGTAACAGAAAATTTTTTAAGTTGAACAGCGAGAATTTTTGTTTCTGCGATGAAGTGAGGAAGAGTAAAACCTGCGTGGTGAGAAGGTTCGTAATTAAGAGATTTTGCTGGCGAGAGTAGTGTAAGCATCAAGAGGCGCTCTCAGTTGCAACTCTTTTTAAGTTGTCTCCAATTTCTTTTTTACTAGATTTTTGCTTAACGAAAACACTGCAAGAGAAGTAAGAAATGGCGATGATGAGAGCGTTGTCGATCGGGAAAGAAATCTTTCCGCTCTGGTGCAAATATTTAACAAAAACTATAGCTAGTAAATATCCGATTACGAAAAAATTTGACTTTAGGGCAGGAAATAAATTCTCCTTTTTCTCAGTGAATAAATTGTAACCGACAACCAAAGCTGTGGTTAGAGTGGTTAGGTAGATTAGGTTATTAATGCCTGACCAGTAGATCAAAAGGCTGCAGCAAGCGAATCCGACGTAACCTACCAGTTTATAGGCGATCACTTTGAATGGGCGGTTCAAGTTGGGAAATTCTTGGCGCAAAACAATCAAGGCAACTGGGCCGGCTACGTAAGAAAAAACTACGACCGAAGATAAGAAATCTACCAATTGCGACCAAGTTGGAAAAGGCAGCAGGAAGCAAGCGCCAACTGCGGCATTAAGCCACAAGCAGGAAGATGGAGAGGAGAATTTGTTTAATTTGTTTAAGAAGCTTTTTGGAAAAAAATCTTTCGACAATCCGAGTAAAATTCTTGAAGTAGCTGCGGTGTAAACATTCGCAGTACCAAGTGGAGCAAGCACTGCATCGATAAAAAGCACGTTAACTAAAATGTGAATTCCAAATAAAGCAGTGATTCCAAGCAGCGGTGCGGCAGAGCCAAGAGCTAGATGTTTGTCGCCCAAGCAGGTGATGTAAATTACTGAAAGTGAGGCGTATAAAATTAATCCGACCAGGATTGGGGCAAAGAGAGAGTAGGGCAGAGCTTTCTTCGGATTTTTGGTACTGTTTGCTAATATTAATCCATTTTGAAAACCGGTGAAGGCAAAGGCCAGGCCGCTTCCAGTGATCGCAAGAAGCACTGATTCAAAAGAAAACTCGTGATTGAGATTGGCGAAATTAACATTTTCCCAGCTGCCGAACATGATGATCAGCATCCAAGCAATGACGATTGGCACTAAAATTTTCCAGACACTTACTGCCGAATTAACGCGGGCGACGTTTTTGAGAAGGAAGCAGTTGAACCAGGTTAGAAGGACAATCAATCCCAGAGAAACTAAAAGTCCGAATTTACTCAAAGTTGTGCCGGCCTCGGTTTGGACCACTAAATCTTTGAGCCAGAAACTTAAGTATTGCATCGCCGATTGTACCTCGAGAGGCAAGTAAACTACGTAAGTCAGCCATCCTAAAGTTACGAAGACGAATGAAATTGTTCGATTGTGAGTAATGCCGATGAAGCGCGAAAGTCCGCCAACAATTGGCGCAACGGTTGTAACCTCGGCGAAAGCGAGGCCGATGATTAGAGTTAAAATTGCGATGATTAGCCAAGAAAGAAGCACGCCAACACCGGCCGTTTGAAAACCGTAATAAGGAGAAAATAGCCAACCGCAACCAATCATTCCGCCGGTAGACATCAGCATTAATTGCAAGGTGCTCAGTTTGTTATTTTTCATGCGCGTAAGTTTTTACGAAGTTGAGATGAGCGGAATCTTTTGAAGAATTTTCGAAGTGCAAATTTTTTCTCGGGAGTTGGCCGAAAGAGTGTCGAATCGAGATTTTATCTGCCGGTTGAGCGAAGTCGAAACCAAGAATAAAGATTGAGCGAAGTCGAAGCCAAGAATAAATGGCGCAGGTCTTTTCTTTGGTTTCGACTTCGCTCAACCGGCGAAAAGATTAAAATTAACGACAAGAAAAAAAAAGGGGGTGGATTTGAGTCCATCCCCCTTAGTTTTTTATTTCGATCAAAAATTTATTCGCTTACTCGCCGTCTCTGATGATTGAGAGATCAGGAGCATCAGGGGCTTTCATGCCAACAACGTGGTAGCCAGCATCAACGTGAAGATTTTTGCCTCCTGAATCTGCCTCAATAAATTTTGAAGGTTTAGTATAAATTTCCATTTTCATTTTCTTTAATATTTTTTTCCTCCAAAGACTCCGGCAAAAAACCGCCAGCCTGCATATTCCACATATCCTGATAATAGCCTTGAGTTCTTAGCAATTCTTCGTGAGTTCCGTCTTCAATAATTTTTCCCTTATCCAGAACTATAATTCTGTCCATGTGTTTGAGCGTGGAAAGCCGGTGAGCAACGGCAATAACGGTTTTAGATTTATCATCAATTAATAGATTGAGGCTTTCTTGAATTTGGTTTTCGGTATGAGAATCAAGGCTGGAAGTTGCTTCATCTAAAATTAAAATTGGCGCGTCTTTTAAGATTGCTCTGGCGATTGCAATCCTTTGTCTTTGACCGCCGGATAATTTAATTCCTCTTTCGCCAACTAATGTTTCGTAGCCATTTGGAAGAGTTGAGATGAATTCGTGAATATGAGCTTTTTTGGCAGCATTTTCAATTTCAGTTTGCGTTGCACTCTCTTTTGCATAACCAATATTTTCACTAATGGAACGGTGAAAGAGCAAAGTGTCTTGCGGAATTAAAGCGATTTGTGAACGCAGAGAATCTGAAGAAACATTGTAGATGCTTTGATTGTCGATTAAAATATCGCCGCTACCGATTTTGAAGTTTTTTAGTAAAAGCGAAACCAGCGTTGATTTGCCTGCGCCGGAATATCCGACTAAACCGATTTTCTCACTCGGCTTGATGTGAAGATTTAGATTTTTAAGCGTGTGCAATCCTTCTTTTTCATAGCCAAAAGATACATCCTTAAAAATTACTTCACCTTTGTTAATCTTAAGCTGAGATGCGTTTGGCTTATCAATTGTTTCTTGTGGGATTTGTAGAGCTGAAAAGGAGGATTTTAAGTCACCAATTTTGCCAAGAAAATCGCCAATCTCGCTGGTTAATTTCCATATATTATCCACCACAAAAAATGTAACTGTCATTACAAAGACAAAATCCCCGATTGTAATAGCATTGATGCGGCGCAAGTGAATCATAAAAAGAAGCAGCGAAACCAACATTGTGGCATAAAAAGCAATGCCGACAAACGCCATTTTTAATTCATATCTTATCCAGGCGTAATCTTTTTTTGCTCGGTCATCGTTGAGAAATTTATCAATTTTCTTCAATTCCCGGCGTCTGGATGCAAAAGAAAATAATGAAAAAATATTAGTAATATTATCAGCAATAAATCCCATGGCTTCGTGATGCGAGTCTGTTGTTGCTTTAGCGAGCTTACTAACTTTGAGAGACATTTTAAGCATTACCGGAAAAAACACGCAGCACCAAATAGCCATAAAAACGAATAATTGCAGATTGATGAAAGCAAGCGCAATTATCGTGACTAATATTTCAAGCATTGGGTTTGCCAGCCGGTGATGAACTCCAAACCACAAATTATTATATCCCGCTTCTATTCCCTTGATCTTGCTTACAATTGATCCGCTATGAATATTTTGGAAAAATTGGTAGGAGTGATTTTGAATATAATCATATGCTTTTGCGGTAATGCCCGCTCTTACAAATGGCTGAGATTTCATCCAGGCAAAGTGACTCAACCTCCAACCAGATTCCATAATTAAAATGGCGCCAACATATATGAATATTGGATAGACTAAATCTAAATATTCCGGCGAGGTAATTTTTGTAAAATCATCAACCACTAATTTTATGGCATAGCTGTTAACAACTTTATAGAAAGACCCAATTATTGGCGCCTGTATCATCAGCAAATACCACCATTTATAAGGCTTGATGACCGACCAGAGAAATTTAGGAATTGTGTTTTGTGATAATTCTTTTGTCATCAATTGGTAAAATTTATAATTCACACATCATTATCAAATCATCATAAAATTTGCTGCCAATCTTTGTATAATCTGGTCTTGTTCCATAAACTTTAAACCCACATTCTTTCTACAACCCAACCGCGCCAAGATTTTGGGCATTACAACCAAGATACAAATGCTTTACATGATTTTTCTTTGCATAATCTTTTACAAAATTAACTAGCGCCAAACCCACGCCGCTTCCACGAACACCATCTTTCACATACATTCCAAAAAGCGTTGCTGTGTGAGA
>CAMBES010000064.1 GCA_945865855.1 Rhizobium sp. Q54
TCCGTAGACGCCAAAATCTTCCAAAACTTTGATCAACATTTTGCTCTGGGCCTCAACAAGTTCGCGACTAGTTTTCTTGTCGCGATTCTCGCTAGAGCGATCAGTAAGTAGATCTGGGGCTGGAAGTTCGTAATTCGATTTCGCTCCGCGTGTTGGTTTTTTAGTTTTTGGTGAGCGCAGTTTTTTCTTCAGATCTTCGACGGTTTCTTCGACAGGTTCTTCGTAATGCTCTTCTGGCTCATCCTTCTTTTCAGCCCTAATTGGCAATTTTTTGCGCATTTCGTAAACTTTTTTCTCGCCAATAAGTTTGGTAAAAAAGAAACGCGCAGTTGCGGCGGAATAGCGGAAAAAATACACCCAGTCAGCAAAGGAAATTTCAATAATAATCGACAGAGAAATAACGCCAAAAAGCAACGCAAAAAAGAATGTTAGAACTTTTGGAAAAATAGCAGTTTTGGCCAAAATAAAATGGCCATTAACCCCGCCAAGCGAATTAAATTCCCACCAACTGGGTTGTGGCAAAGCAGCAAAAATAACCGAGAAACATAAAATACAAAACGGAGCGATGATGATTTTAGGCAGCAAATGCCTGGCTCCAGCGCGTGAACTAATCTTTAAGCCAAGTGCAAAAATGATTAAACAAATTACGAAGGAAGCGAAGCCGTTAAACTGAAATGAAAGATCAGCAATGTGCGAACCAGATGAGCCCATCCAATTACTGATGTGGTCGTCGGTGGAGACTGTGTTAAAGGAGGGATCTTCAGAATTAAAACTGAGTAAGGAGACAGAGAAAGCAAAAGAAAGAATAAGCAGAAAAATGCCGCAAAGACGCGAAAGAAGACGAATTACAATGAGAGAAAATTTGGTACTCGGCATTTTAATTATTTGAAGTTTTTTTTCACTTAAAGCTCGCTAATGCTGGTTAAAATGCAATTTTGAGCACTGTGCTCAAAATCTTTTTTTTCTTAAAAACTCTTCAGGTCTTCAGTATTTTGAATCGAACGCGATTTTATATTTGGGCAAGTACGACCAACTAATCCGGCTAAAACTTTTCCCGAACCAATTTCAATAATTTCTTCAACACCTTGCGAAGCCAAGAAAATCATGGTTTCGCGCCATCTCACTGAACCAGTGATTTGCTTTGCGAGCAGATCACGAATTTGATTTGGATCAGAAACTAAAGCCGCTGTGACGTTAGCAACTAAAGGCACAATCGGAGATTTAATCTCAGTAGAAGCCAAAGCGATTTTCATTTTTTCTTGCGCAGTAAGCATCAAAGTCGAGTGAAATGCACCACTCACCGGAAGAGCAATGGCGCGCTTTGCGCCTTTAGCTTTAGCGATTTCTAAAGCGCGATTAATTGCAGATTTTGATCCAGAAATTACGACCTGACCAACTGAATTATCATTGGCAACTTGGCATATTTCGCCCTGCGCTGCTTCACTTGCAATCGCCTCTGCAACTTCAATTTCCACTCCTAAAATCGCCGCCATTGCACCTTCTGATTTTAAGCCGCACTTAGCCATTTCTGAGCCGCGCACTTGTAAAAGTTTCGCCGTGTCTTCAAGTGAAATCGCCTTTGCTGCACAAAGTGCGGAATATTCGCCAAGAGAATGTCCGGCAACGAAAGAACAAAGATCGGTAATTTTTTTACCGAATTCTTTTTCAAGAACTGTGGTTAGAGCCACTGAAACCGCCATTAAAGCCGGTTGAGTATTTTCTGTTTTTGTTAGCTCTTCGCTCGGCCCTTCAAACATAATTTTTGAAAGATTGACATCAAGAATATCGTCAACTTTTTGGAATATTTCGCGCGCCGAAGCAAAATTTTCGTAGAGATCTTTTCCCATGCCGACTGCTTGAGAACCTTGTCCGGGGAAGATGAATGCTGTTTTCATAATTTGGATAGAAGTTGAACACCTTTCGACAAGCTCAGAATGAAATCTTACTTATGCTGAGCTTGTTGAATTATGGCGGAAGTTATGATGAATATTTTTTAAGAATTTTTTTTACATTCTCCGCGATCTCACCATTAGCGAGGGCGAAGGCAATATTAGCCTCGAGATAACCCAAAACATTTCCGCAATCGAAACGCACTTCGTCGATTTTTTTGTAGTAGAAGGGATAATTTTTACACATCGCTTTCATCGCATCAGTGAGTTGAATTTCACCGCCAGAACCAACTTCAAACTTTGCCAAATATTCAAAAATTTCTGGCTGAAGAATGTAACGACCTGTGATTGCAAGATTTGATGGAGCAACGTCTGGCTTAGGTTTTTCGACCATGTCAGTGATGCTTTCTTCACCTGCGATTTTGATTATTCCGTATTTGTTGGTGTCTTGCATATCAATCGCATCAACAGCGACAATGCTCGCCCTGTCTTCTTTTTCTTGGTAAAGATCAATCATCTCGCCAAGAAAATTTCTCTTACGATTTGGACTTTGTTGCATCATTTCGTCCGCAAGAATCACCACGAAGGCTTCATCTTTCGCAATAAAATTTCTCGCGCACCAAATAGCGTGACCAAGCCCAAGAGGCTTCTGCTGACGCACAAAAGCAATCTGCCCAGCATCGGGAAGCCAAGACATTACTTGCGCTAACTCTTGTGATTTATTTTTTTCATCGAGCTTCGATTCTAATTCATAAGCGTGGTCAAAGTGATTATTGATCGCGTTTTTATTACGCCCGGTAACGAAAATAAATTTTTCAATTCCAGCATCTCGCGCTTCTTCATAAGCATATTGAATTATCGGCTTATTGGCAATCGGCAGCATTTCTTTTGGCATTGATTTTGTTGCTGGCAAAAAGCGCGTGCCTAATCCCCCAACTGGAAAAATCGCGGTCTTAACTTTTCTCATTGTTCGATAATTTTTAGTTTTCTGTAAATTGTTGAGCGGCCAATGTCGAGTTGCTTTGCCACCTCGGAGAGATTGCCACTACGCATGTCAACCAAGCGCTTGATTATTTCTTCTTCAATCATGCTCATGGTTTTGCATTTTCCTTCTTCGTCAAAGATATCGATGATCTCACTATTGATGTCTGATTTTTTCTTAACTGCGGCTTTGGCTTTGGTTAAGTTAGTGCCTTCTTTGATCAGCAATTGCGGAAAATGCTCTGGGTGAAGAGAATCACCGTCACATAAAACCACGGCACGAAAAATTATATTTTTAAGCTGTCTGACGTTATCTTGTAAATCGCTGTTAAAGATAAGACTAAGCGCTTCAGGACTGATTGATCTGATTTTTTTATTTTCGTTAATACTGAAATCGCGGCAGAAATTTTCGGCTAAAATTCTAACATCTTCTTCGCTGCGCTCTTTAAGGCTTGGCAAGGTGATTGGGAAAACGGAGATACGATAAAAAAGATCTTCCCGAATTCTCTTTTTTAACACTAACTGTTTCATATCAGCCGTGGTTGAGAACATCATTCGCACATCAGCTCGCACCGGCATTTTTCCTAGAGAGGGAACGAACTCTCCTTCTTGTAAAAAGTTCAATAACTTTACCTGAAGCGATGGCTTCAAAACATCGATTTTTTTAAAGAAAATCGTGCCGCTATTTGCTTCACGCAATTTGCCGATATTTTTTACCATTCCATCAGCAATAAACCCTTCAGAGCCAAATAATTTTTCTTCAGCGTCAGCGCGCAATAAATCGCATTCAATTGTGATGAAAGGTTTTCCCGACCTAGATCCAGAGCCATGAATTGCGCGCGCGATCAATTCTTTTCCTGAGCCGCTTGGCCCATCAATTAAAACCGGAACAGTTGAGTTGGCGACTTTTTTTGCTGACTCAATTGCTTTTAAAATCAATAAACCTTTGCCAGAAATATCAGAAAAAATAACTTGGTCTCTTTCCTTTCTGCCTAGATGCGAAACCTGATATTTGAGATTTTTATTCTCGATTGCGTTGTTAATCGAAGCGGTAATTCGCGCAAAAATATCACGCTCGCCTTTAACGATGTAATCGATCGCGCCGAAGTTAATGGCGGCAACAGAAAGGGTAAGATCTTTTTTAGCAGTAAGTACGATAATTTGCACGTCACCCTTAATCGGCGCGATTTGTTTTAGAACAGATAAGCCGTCAAGATCTGGCATAGAGAGATCCAGAAGCATCACGTCAACATCGGCACAAGAAACATTATTGAGAGATTTTTTATTAACGAAAAAATCCACCGCTTCCAGGCCGCTTTTCATTTCAATGCATTTATGGCCCAGGTTGCTCGTGATTACTTTTCCGAACGCTTTACGTTGCACTTCTTCATCATCAACTATCAAAATAGTATGTGTTGCCATGGTAAGATATTTAGTTTTTTCGTTTTTCTTGAAGTAGCTGAGTGATTCTTGCGGCAGTTTCTTCGACTGATCTTTTTGTCACGTCAATGACGGGACATTTTAATCGTGAAAATAATTTACGCGACTCTGCAACCTCATGCTTTATCGCCTCAAGATCAATGTAGCTAGTATCACCTTCTTGTCCAAGTGAAGCTAGTCTAGTTTGTCTAATTTGAACCAACTTTTCTGGATTGATTGTTAAGCCAACGATCAAAGGTTTTTTTAATTCGTAAACTGTTTGTGGAATGGTTTCGATCGACACAAAAGGAATATTGGCCGTCTTATGACCACGACAAGAAAGATAAACTGAAGTCGGTGATTTCGAAGTGCGCGACACGCCGATGAGAACAATATCAGCATCAAATAAATCCCAGGCAGATTGACCATCATCGTGAGTTAGCGTGTAACTAATAGCTTCAACGCGCGAAAAATATTCGCCATCAAGCAAGTGTTGACGTCCAACTGCGTGAGTAATTGGCATCCCCAAATAATTCGAAAATTCGGCAATGATGTGCGACAAAACCGGAATGCAGGGGATCTTGAGCCGGTGGCATTCTTTTCGCAAATCTTCAACTAAATCGTCATGCATAATAGTGTAGAGAACGATGCCTGGATGTTTTTCTATTGACTCCAGCGCCTTACTTAGCTGCTGTTTCGTGCGAATTAGGGGCCAGATAAAATCATTCGACTCAACAGCTTCAAACTGCGATAAAGTTGCGCGCGCAACCGAGCTCAAAGTTTCGCCAGTTGAATCGGAAACAAGATGGAGGTTGATGGTTTTTTTATTCATCTTTTTATTGATGGAACGGTGATGTCGGAATTAACGATCACGGTAATTTTAGTTCCTTGAGGAACGCGAATAACCGGATTGAGATCGATAGTATTACTAATTAACTGCCCAACTGTATCGATGATGGTTTTGGTAACATCATAAAGAGCTTGGTTAGTAGCGCTACCAGTCGAGGTGGTTGTTCCTTGCGTTGGGTTTGTAGTAGTCGTTGTTGCGCTATTGCCAGTGAGAATACTCTGCGCCGCTGCAACACCGCCGATAGCAAGCACACTCGTCATTATTGAATTCGCAATGAGTGAGTTATATTTATTATCAACATCGCCAACTAAGCCAGCTCGACCAAATTGATCAGAGGCATTAAAGTTGATCGCCATGTCAACACCATCTGGGCGAATTAAGCGAGTCCAGCCAATCTCCACCCTGGCCTGTCCTCTACTCACTTTACTTGAGTAAGACCCAAATAAACGCGAACCTTTCGGGATCAAAACTTCATTTCCCGCCTCACCAAAAACATCGCGACTTACCACAGCACGCACTGAACCAGGTAACTCCGTATTGATCGCGGTCTCTAGAACAGCCGTTAACAACTTACCTTGCGCAATAGTATGGGCGAGATCAGAGATGCGAGTTGCGGAAACAGCTGTTGTTGTAACCTGCAAATCATCAATCGAATTTTTTTTGATCGTGACGATATTATTTTCATAACCAACTCCTCGTGACGGAACAATGCCTCCTTCAGTAGCCCCAGAAAAAATTACAATCGGTGCATAGCGCGGATCTAATTTTTTATCCACTTGAGCATCTTGACCTGAATTGTTTTGAGAAGACTCTTGCCTCAAATTAGATGCCGCTTGTTGCTGTTGCTGTCCCACTTGTTGTTGAGTTGGTAACTGCTGCTCAGCTTGTTTTTTATCTTCAATCAAATTGATCTTTTCTGGAACTATCGAGTCTTTGGGTAATTCCGGCAAAGTTGGCAGATCGGGAGTTGCTGGCTGAGCGAGAATATCAACATTCGTTTTCGCTTCATCTTTTGGCACCTCTATCTCGAAGGGAGATTTACCGCTCTCGGAACTAGCGACTTTAGCAATTTGTGGCACCGCGACTTTTACCAAATCTTCTTTCGGGGCATTTTCTTTGATGAAGAAAAAATAAATCACCAAAACAGTTAGAACCGTAGAAGCGGCAACTACCGTAACTTTACTCTTTTTTCCCGTGGCAATTTCAGGACCATCATCATCTACCTCTACATCGTCATCATCCTGCTCTAACTCTGGATCTGGCCTTTTTTTCGGTTTTGATTTCATTGCTTTAAATGATTTTAATCTTTGCCAAGAATTCTCTGATCATTTCAAACACCTCTTCCTTGCCTTCGGAATTAATGATGACGTGATTAGAAAAATTTGGTTCGGCTAGAAGTTTTTGCGCGGAATTGATTTTTTTGTAAATTGCTTTGCCGCTTTGCGGATCAACAACTGGATCACAATCAGCCTGAATAACCAAAGCCGGAATGATCACATCTTGTAAATTCTCTTCGCAAATCGCCATTAATTTTTCCAACTCATTTACTGCTTTGATGTAGTTGCGCCCGTAGTTGATCTTAGGATTTTCTGGAGCGTCATCAATAAATTCAAACTTACCTTTTTCGATATTGAATTTGTCGAGAATTTCATTCCAAAAATTAATGCCTGGAACCATGCGAGCTTTTATACTAACTAGCTTAATAGCCGCATTGATAGAGACGATTCCACAAAGTTTTTTTGCATAATTTTTTTTGTGAGCACAAGAAAGCAGGCCAAGTAAACCCCCAGTTGAAAAACCAACAATCACAATTCTTGTCGCGATATTTTGTAATGCTGCATAACCGCGCTGCACTGAATCGTACCATTCCTGCCAGGTCACATCTTTTAGATCAACTGGAGCCGTGCCGTGACCGCGCAACCTGACGGCGTAAACCTTCAAACCGAATCCATTCAAAAAATCTGCCAAAGCCGCAACTTCTTTTGGTGCTGATTTGTATCCGTGAACAAGAAGAATCGCGGTCGCTCTAACTTTTGCCGATGCCTTAACTCGTGAATCTAAAAAAAATGGCGCACCGATCGACTTATCTTTGGAAAAATTTTCATCAAAATTAATATTATAATCTCGATCAAAATTTGCCAAATCGTAATGATAAATTTCGTTAAAAACTTTTTTGCGCAGCTCTTCATCAGAAATTTTTGCATTACGCTTAACCAAGGCATTCGCACCTTCGAGTAAGAAAAATTCGTTGGTAATAACCTGTAAAGTGTTCTCCAGCCTGATCTCATGGAAGTCGCATTTTTTTTCAAAAACAGATTTTTTGATTCGAATCTTACCACCAAAAACTTCTTCGATTATACCTTGTTTGCAGGCTAGATTAAAAACGCTGTCGAATTCTTGATGTGGCTCATCGATAAAAATTTTCACCAAATTCTCTTCGAATAAACTGCGGTTAAGGCGATATCTTTTGCTCTTTTGCAACATTGCCGCTGTCAGATAAACTACACGTTTCAAGCGCCCTATTTCGATTTCCGTTTCGTTAAAATGATGTAGTGCCGCACCAAAAATATGATCGAGGTTGATTTGAATATTAGAATAAATCTGCTCCATAAAATCCGAAGTGAGGCGCGAACGCAAATAACGCAGAATAAAATTATTTTTTGTTTCAGACTGAATTATCGGCAACTGCTGAA
>CAMBES010000065.1 GCA_945865855.1 Rhizobium sp. Q54
GCGAACCATTTTTCTCTTGTCTCAATTCCAGTCACTTGTTTTACTCTTTCGGCAAAAAATAAAGTTGAAGAACCGCAGCCGAACTCAAAAATTTCATGATTTTTATTAAGATTTTTTTTGAGAAAATCGATCGCGGGATAAGTCATCCAGGGCACTGGATTACCGGCCTCATCCCTTATAATATCTACACTCATGAAAGAAATTTATTTGAATTATAACCCTTTGGCTAAATCTTGGCCATTCGAAGAAGCGCGCAGAATTTTTGACAAAATCGGCGGAAAAACTCCGTCAAAAGGTTACGTGCTTTTCGAAACAGGCTATGGCCCGTCTGGCTTGCCGCATATCGGAACTTTTGGCGAAGTTGTTCGTACTGCTTTTGTGCGTCATGCATTTTCGCTGATTGCGCCAGAAATCCCAACAAAAATGTTTTGTGTTTCAGACGATATCGACGGACTTCGCAAAGCGCCAGATAACGTTCCGCAGCAAGAGATGGTGAGAGCGAATTTAGGCATGCCGCTTACTTCCATTCCCGATCCTTTTGGCACTCATGAATCCTACGGACATCATATGAACGCCCGCCTGCGCGGCTTTCTTGATGGCTTTGGGTTTCAGTATGAATTCATCAGCGCAACCGAAAAATATAAATCTGGCGCATTCGATGCGACGATGCTTCGCGTTTTAGAAAAATACGATGAGCTCATGGCGCTTATGATACCAACGCTCGGCGCTGAGCGTCAGGAAACTTACTCACCTTTTATGCCGATCGATCCGGATTCTGGAATGGTCATCGATAAGGGCGTGAAAGGCGTGAATAAAGCGAAAGGAACCGTGATTTATCTGGACGGGCAGGGTGCTGAAAAAGAAGTTCCTGTCACTGGTGGAAATTGTAAGTTGCAGTGGAAGATCGACTTCGGAGCTCGCTGGTACTCGCTTGACGTTGATTACGAAATTTACGGAAAAGATCACCAACCGAATGAAAAAATCTATCGTAGTGTTTGTGAAATCTTGGGCGGCAAGCCTCCAGTTAACTTCACCTATGAAATGTTTTTATCCGACACTGGCGAAAAAATTTCTAAATCGAAAGGAAACGGTATCTCGGTGGAAGATTGGTTGAAGTATGCCCCTGCTGAGTCGATGGCGCTTTTCATGTATCAAAAACCAAAGACTGCGAAGAGGCTTTATTTTGATGTGATTCCAAAAGCCGCTGACGAATATCTAACTTTTGCACAAAGTTTTTCGGCTCAAGAAGAGGTTGCTAAGCTAGATAATCCGGCCTTTCACATTCATGAAGGAAAAGTTCCGACGATTGGATTTAACCTGAGTTACTCGCTTTTGCTAAATCTGGCCAGTGCTTGTAATCCAGAGAATGACTCGGTGCTTTGGGGTTTTATTTCGAAATATCAGTCAGGTTTAACGCCAGAAAATTCGCCCTTTTTGCAGAAGATGGTTGTTTGCGCGATCGCCTACTACAACGACTTCATCAAGAAAAATAAAAAATATCGCAAGGCGACAGAGGCAGAAAAATTAGCCCTTCGTGAACTTGTTGAAGTTTTGCAAAATGCGACTGAAGAGCAAAAGCATGACGGCGCTTTGTTGCAAAATCTTGTCTTCCAAGTCGGCAAAAATCACGAATATGGTTCTGGCGCGCAAGGTGTTGCAGGCGAGTTGACGATGCGTGATTGGTTTTTAGCACTTTATCAGATTTTGTTAGGACAAGACCAGGGCCCGCGCATGGGCTCGTTTATAGCACTTTTCGGGATTCCAAATTTTGTTAAGCTGGTTGAAGAAAAAATATCTTAAGTGGCTTTGGCATATTTTTCTGGATTAAAGCCTTCGCAGACATGGCTGTGGAAGCGCAGATCTTAAAAACAGCTATCTCCTGCGAAAGCTAGGATTTAGGAGGGCCAGTTCTTACTCTAAGTTTATTTAGATAATCTTCTGAATCCCGCCAATCAGATTTTTAAAAGTATCAGTTTCGTAGTTATCGTGAACGCCTTGCAACACAGATGCAACGCGCTCTAAGCCCATTCCGGTATCTATGCATGGCTTTGGAAGTGGGATCATTTTCCCGTCCTTATGTTTTTCAAACTGCATGAAAACCAGATTCCAGATTTCGGTAAAACGATCGCCATCTTGATCTTTAGTGCCAGGCACACTGCCGAAGATTTTATCACCGTGATCAAAAAATATTTCAGAGCATGGGCCGCAAGGTCCAACATCGCCCATCGACCAAAAATTGTCGTCAGTTGCGATACGAATTATTTTTTCTTCCGGCAATCCGGCGATTTTTTTCCAGAGATTAATCGCTTCATCATCGGTGTGGTAAACAGTCACTAGAAGCTTCTCTTTGTTGATTTCGAACTCATGCGTTAAAAGATTCCAAGCATAAAAAATTGCCTCTTCTTTAAAATAATCTCCGAAAGAAAAGTTACCGAGCATTTCAAAAAAAGTGTGGTGGCGCGCGGTGAATCCAACATTGTCGAGATCATTATGTTTGCCGCCGGCACGCACGCATTTTTGTGAAGTTGCAGCACGTTTGAACTTCGGAGTTTCGACTCCGGTGAAGTAGTTTTTAAACTGATTCATTCCAGCGTTAGTAAACATCAAAGTCGGATCGTTATGCGGAATCAGTGGGCTCGAAGGCACAATTTCGTGGTCGTTATTTGCAAAATAATCTAAGAACTTGGTGCGTATTTCGTTGGTTGTGAGCATGTTTCTTTATTTGTTTTGGAGTATTTGTTTCATCCTGCTTAGACAGGCTTAGCAGTAATTAGTATATGGCTTGGAATTGACTCAAGTTATATTCCGATCTCGTTTTAAAGATGGTTTTCTAAAACACTTCTGCCGCCCTACGATAAAGCAGCAACTGGTTTAAGTAAATTCTCTTGTCGGCGTTTAGTAAACGCTTTTTGTGATTTGTATTAGAAATTTTGGCTCTGGATCCTTGCCAAAACTGGAATCCAAGAAAAATATTGTCTCCGCGAGAGGCTAATCTGGCCTGGTCAAATTTTTTTGACTCTAGCCTTATTGGCTCAGCTCGTTTTTTACCACTTCAAAACAACGGATCCCCAAGTGAGTCCGCCGCCTAGAGCTTCAAGAACTACAACATCTCCATCCTTAATCTTTTTTTGTGAGTTCGCGTGATCAAGGGCAAGGGGGATTGAGGCCGCCGAAGTATTAGCATGCTTTTGCACGGTGACGATAACTTTTTCTTCAGGCAATTCGAGGCGAGTAGCGACGGCGTTAAGAATGCGTAGATTCGCTTGATGTGGAACGAGAAGGTCAATGTCTTTTGTATTCAATCCAGCCTTTGCTAGTGTGGCGATAACAGACTTCACCATCTTATCAACAGCATGCTTAAAAACTTCTTTTCCAGCCATCTCGATGAAGCCAGATTTTTGGTTTGAAGACGGTCCACCAGAGGTTTTGAGAATGTCGTTGAGCGTGCCATCTGAATATAAACTGCTGGCGATGATTCCTCGATTTTCTTCTTCGGTCGCTTGTAAAATCACCGCGCCCGCTCCGTCGCCAAAAAGCACACAGGTGTTACGATCTTGCCAATCAACTATGCTGGAAAGTTTGTCGGCGCCAATGACGAGAGCATTTTTTACTTGGCCGGATTTGATAAAGTTGTCTGCGGTTGCAATGGCAAAAACGAAGCCAGAACAAACTGCCTGGATGTCGAAAGCAAAGGCAGCTTTCGCGCCGATTTTTGCTTGAACGGTTGTGGCGGTAGCGGGGAAGGTGAGGTCTGGAGTTGTTGTCGCGACGATTATCATCTCGATCTCTTCAGCTTTTAAGCCAGAATTCGCGATTGCTTTTTTTGCGGCGGCGGCGGCAAGATCAGAAGTTAATTCACCTTCAGCGGCAATGTGACGCTGCTCAATTCCAGTGCGTTCGATGATCCACTCGTTGGAAGTTTCAACAGTTTTTACGAGATCAGAATTGGTAACGATTTTTTGTGGAAGATATGAGCCAGTGGCGATTATTCTACTTTGCATGATTTTGCTGCTGCAGCTCGTGGATGATCTGCTCGTTGATTTTATTCTCGACCAAAGAGATCGCGACTTTGATTGCATTGGAAAAAGCAAGTACGTCGGCGCTGCCGTGACTTTTAACTACAACGCCACTTAAACCAACAAGCATCGCGCCGTTATGAAGGCGTGGATCTACCGCTTTGATTGATTTGGAAAGTGAAACGCTGGCGAGTAAGTAGCCAATTCTTGACCAGATCGAATTTCTAAAACCTTCTTTAACTAGGCCAGAAACCATCTTCGCCATGCCTTCGATAGCTTTGAGGGCGATGTTACCAGTGAAGCCGTCTGTTACTACAACATCAACTGTTCCTGCGGCGATATCGTTGCCTTCGACGTAACCATGAAACTGATCTTTTAGAGCGCTATTTCTCAGCATTTCTGCGACGTTGCGAACTTCTTCATGTCCTTTCAACTCTTCTGATCCGACATTAAGTACGCCGATGGTTGGCTTGGGAATTTTTAATACTGCGCGCGCGAATGCAGAGCCCATAACGGCAAACTGAAATAGAACGTCGGCGCTGCATTCAACATTCGCACCCATGTCTAGAAAGACAGTGGCTTGTTTTTTTGCGTTAGGAATGCAGGTCACGATAGCAGGGCGATCGATCGAAGGTAGCATGCGCAAAACGACTTTGGAGATTGCCATCAAGGCTCCGGTATTTCCGGCTGAGACGACAACATCAGCACGACCATCTTTCACTGAGTCAATGGCTAAACGCATGCTGGAGTTAGTGCCGCGACGTAATGCGGTCGAAGGTTTTTCGTCGGAAGAAATAAAATCGTCAGTGTGAATCAAGTCGAAACGACCCTTGAGATATCTACAGTGACTAATGATTGGCAGAATCTTTTTTGAATCTCCAAACAACAAGAAATGCGCGTCGAAGTTAGTGGAGGCGATTTTATCTGCCCCTTCGATGACTACTTGAGGAGATCTATCACCCCCCATGCAGTCTAGTGCGATTGTGATTTTTTTAGCCACGTTGAAAGGTTATTCTTCTTGCGAAGGTTTCTTCTTTTTGTCAGCGACAACCTTTCTACCTTTATAGTAACCATCAACTGAGATATGGTGTGAAAGTTTGAATTCGCCGGTAGTTTTGTCGGTAGTAACATTCGGAAAATCAGCTTCGAATGTTCCATTGCTACCTCTTCTCATGCCACTACGGGAGATCGATTTTTTCTTTTTAGGGACTGCCATTGTTACTTGAATTTCGGTTGGTAAAAAAGGGCGGGCAAGGTAGGAACGACTTCACTAAACACAATGAAAAATTTCTTAAAAATATTTTTACTCTTCGTCACGATCTTCCCCCTGGCTTCTTGCGTCTCAAGACTTGAGAAACATGGCTACATGTTTGATATGTCTGATTACCAAATGGTGCAGGATGGAGTGACAAGCAAAGAGAGGGTTTTAAAACTAATGGGCTCGCCAACTATTGTCGCAAGTTTTGACGATGACGAGGTTTGGATTTATTATGCAGAAGATGTGAATCATTTTCTATTCTTCAAACCAAAAATCGTTGAGCGTAAAATTTTGGCGTTACGTTTTAATAAATCCGACGTTGTTAGCGAGCTACGCAATATTGGCTTGGCGAATGAATTTAGGGAAATGAATTTTGCTACTAATCATACTGAGGTTGACGATCATCAGCGCGGATTATTTAAGTCATTTTTTGGCAATATCGGGCAAATTAAGCCGCAACAGTAAGATTTTTTTCTCACTTTTTCTATTCCGTACTTGCGCAGAAAATAAGAAATTTTCACAAGAAAATTAACTTTCCGGAAAGATTTAAAACGAGCGAAGGCTCCTGGCTGATTTATCTCAGGTAATTGTTTAATCAAAAACTCTGCCGGAAGAGAGTTTCTGTGTAAACGCTGCGCAAGATTTCAGTGAATGATCGAGACAAGAATATTGTTTAAGGACGCTCTGAAAAATCCTCTTTTTTCGATGATGAATTTTTGTTGAAAAAACTTTAAATTTTTACGCAATTTAAAAAACTGTTTTGTCGCCTTTTATCTCTTCGAGGGCGAACTTTTTTGAAAGATCGATTGTAATTACCTTCCTAACATCTGGGTAGGTTTTACCTCTTAAAATATTGAAAAAATATTTAAAAAAATAACTCTAAATTTGATGAGGTGGTGTTTAGTCTTTTTTGAGGGATGTAAAAATAGCATCCTATTCTCGAGAGCTTCCAGGTTTTTTGTTAGGCCCTTCAGAACCAGACACTGATTTATATTCTCTAACATTAGCAGCTGAACCTGGGGCGTTCGCTAATTCTTGATGGGAAGGTGGTATTTTTTCTGACGATCTCGATTCTTCAGAATCAGATTTATATTCTTCTTCTCCAACTTCTTTACTTTTGGCGACTTCCACTTGAGAAGCTGTGACCGATTCTGCAGAGAGGCTGACTTGATAAGATTCAGCTAGGTTTTTGACGATTAAGTCTTTTTGTTCTTGATGGATTATTTTTGTTTGCCTCATTAATTCTCCACTAGTAGGTGATGAATCTACTACGCCTTCCTCTGCCATCTCATATAAGATGGCATCTAACTTCTTATGTAAGGCATCTTCTTCTGTTTTGGCTTTAATTTTAGCCTCCTTAACAAAAAAGATTCCTTGGAAATTCTCATCATCTGCTATTGTTGCAAAGGTGAGATATTGCTGATTGGTTAAAGATTCGATTGAGGATCCTCTCGCTAATTCTGCTCTAGCGGACTCTAAATGTTCTTCGGTAACATTGGCCCAATTTCGGTGAAGCATATCAATTCCCGTGATCTGAATACCAACCATTGGAAGGACGTGATAAAAAGCTAAATAGGTTTCAATTGCATCAATTCCGTCGGGGGCAAGAGCTCTTGCTTCAGCGGTTCTTCCGGCGGCAAATCTTTCTGCTGCTTTATCATTAAGAAACTTAACGACGGCATTTGCTTCAGCATATCTATACATCTCAACCAAACTCATTTCTTCAGGTTTCTTCCCGTCAAACATTGTTGCTATTTGCAGCTGAGCCAGAGTGATGGCAACTCTTATCTCCGCAAGATGTATCAGAGCCGATAGAGATTAAATTTACCGTTTCAGCAAGATCGGGGTTTTTATCAATCTTTTGCATTATGCCGTAGAGGGCTTTGCATAAGTTTTTCTTTGTTTCTCCTCCCGCTTGCCAAGATGCTGTTCTGCTGCATTGGCCTAGGAAAGTGTGGAATCCGCCGAGAGATGTGTTGGCTAGGATTGATCGGGACATGGTGAAGTCGGATTCGGTGACTGCTGCTTCTCCGACTGATTGTGTGATGATTTCGTTGATGATTGCTGCGGGATCTGCGGAGGCAGAGGCTCTGGCGGCGACTTGTTGTTCGTGAATACTCATACCCAATCTCACTAGCGGGTTTTGTTGAGCTAAGGCGTTTAATCTTAATGCCTCTGCTGCTGGGAAGCGGTTATTCTCTGCTCTTATGACTATCTCGGAAGTTCTTGCTCGGTTGGTGAATATTGAGTTTGGGAGGGAGGTTAGTTGGTTGTAGCGAAGATATAAACTTATCAAAGCAGTAAGATCACAAATCCGCTCAGGAAGTTCGGTTAGTTGGTTGTAGCTAAGATATAAAACTTGCAAAGCATTAAGATCACCAATCGACTCAGGAAGTTCGGTTAGTTGGTTTT
>CAMBES010000066.1 GCA_945865855.1 Rhizobium sp. Q54
ATCCCAGAAGCTTTATATGGAATGGAGGAATTGTAAAATGGCTGATTCTGACAATCTTTCGATTGATAGGAAATATTTCTTCAAAGCGTTATTTCTTCAGCATTCTTTACACCTGCGAAATCACCAAAGAACTAATTGATAAAATCAAAGTTCCAAAAAAATTTCGTGATGCCGAAGTGGAGGTGATGATTCATCCTGGCGATCCAAAGATGGATGAGAAGATTGCAGAACTTGAGGAAAGAGAGCATCTTCTTTCGGCAGCGAGAGCATCTGAGGCCTAGACAAAAAACTAACTAATTAGTGATATTAATCTGGTTTGCAGCGTCGCTTCTTTCCTCGTAATAAAGAAGAATTTACTGCTCAGAACCAATATTCCTTGGTCTACGATTTGTTTCCCCTCTTTCTGAAGGCACTACCCCTTTTGGAAAACATGAAATACCACCCCTTCCTTTATCCTCTAAGGAAACGCAGATGTATCCGGTTCCAGTCACTTCACACACCTCGTAATTCTCGAATCCGATAGAATTTCTTTGTAGATGACATTCAGCGGCGAAAGCTTCTCCAGAGATAAACAGCAATATCAGAAATAGTTTTTTCATTGAGATGTTAAGCGAGTTTTTTGCGCAGATTAATCAGCATATCTTCGACCATCTTTTTTAAATCATACTCAACCTTCCAGCCCCATTGCTCGCGAGATGCAGAATCGTCGATTGAACGTGGCCAAGAGTCTGCAATTTTTTGACGAAAATCTGGAACGTAATCAATTTTAAAATCAGGAATGTGCTTAGTGATTTCAGCAGCAATTTCAGCGCAAGAAAAGCTGACTCCAGAAAAGTTAAAATTGCTGTGATTTTTTAATTTAGAAAAATCTGTTTCAGCCAATTGTATCGTGCCGCGAATTGCGTCTGGCATATACATCATGGGCAAAGTTGTATCGGCGGAAAGGAAGCAAGTGTAGGACTTCTTTTTAATCGCTTCGTAGAAAATTTCGACCGCGTAATCTGTTGTTCCGCCGCCCGGCAAAGTTTTATAACTAATTAATCCTGGGTAACGAATTCCTCGCACATCGATTCCGAATTTTGCCACGTAATATTCGCAAAGCAGCTCACCTGCTGCTTTGGTGAGGCCGTACATTGTTTTTGGCAAAATCACAGTTTCTTGCGGAGTATTGTCGCGCGGCGTTTCTGGGCCAAATACTGCGATTGAGCTCGGACAAATAATTTGCTTCACACTTAACTCACGCGCCACTTCAAGAACATTGTGCAAGCCAGTCATATTAACATCCCAACACAGGTTGGGATTTTTTTCACCGGCAGCAGAAAGGATGGCAGCAAGGTGATAAATTACTTTAATGTCGTGCTTCTTAACAATTTCAGCGAGACGGGGCTTATCCAAAACATTGAGAGCTTCATAGGGTAAAAATTCTTCTCCCACAGCAGAGTCTCTGATATCTGAAGAGATAATATTTTTTTCGCCGTAAGTTTTTTTAAGTGCAAAAACAAGTTCCGAGCCTATTTGACCAAGAGCACCAACGACTAAGATTCTCATGAATTAATTAAGTTTTATTGAATATTTTTTTGAGAGGTATTTTTCGACATCATCTATTTCGTCCTTCATTAAAGCTCGATCGAAGATAATAATTTCAGAAATTTGTCCGTTGAAGTTACGCGAATGAACATCTCCTGATGGAGTATCATGTAACTTTCCAATTATCCAAAAAAGATTAGTTGTGGTAAAACCTCCATTCGTTACAGATGGAATGACTGTTCCATTACCAATAAAAGCTTCATTATTAATCCACAAAGATTCATCTTTCGAGGCAAAATTTCTCGAGTAAGACATTATGTAATCTCTTTGAGATGTAATTGTTTTAGTGCTCTTGTTGTCATCTGAAGCACCAGTGACAACATCAGATCTAAATACAGAACGGACGATATTACCAGGTTTAATTTCAGTCATTGTTACTAAGCCATTTCTATTGCCATTATTACTATCGGTATCCGAATCATTATAGAGGTTAATTATTGTTTTGTCTGTTGATTCAACAGACATATTAAACACAATAAAAAACGAATAGCTTGGAGAGTGGCTTACGGAAGCGCTGGAAATCAAATAATCGTCAGTTGAAAATGATAAAGTAGGAATGCCGTTAATTCCGTTTATTTTGTAAGTTGGTTTATAACTCACCTGACTTTGTATAAAGTCGGTCTTCGATGATTGTTGAGAAGAAATATTACTCCACTTATCAACCAAATCACCATCACCCAAAGATTCATTGACGCTAGATGCGGAAGTTGCATCAAGCCAAAGAATCAGATCCTTCATCGAATTAACCGGAGAGCTACTAGTTAAAGAACGAGCTGAGCTCAAACGAAACTTTATAATTAAACCTCGGCTTTCGGTTACTCCAGCAACTAAAATTCCAATAACTAGAATCACAATCGACAATTCTATTAAAGAAAAGGCAGAATTTTTCTTCATAAAAATGGGTTACAATGTTTTATATAAATCAATCGTTAGCCGACACATTTTTTCGTTAGAAAAATTTTCTACAATATTTCTATACGCCGCATCTCCGATTGAGTCAGTTTCCGCTTCTGACATTTCCAAAACACGATCGATCAATTCCGCAAATTTTTGCGTGTCACCAACATCAACTAAAAATCCGGTTTTATCTTCAATAATCGTATCGAGTGAGCCGCCAATTTTTGTCGCAATAATTATTTTACCTAAGGCCTGCGCTTCAATACTTATTCGGCCAAAGGCTTCCGGACGAACTGAAGGACAAACAACAAGATGCGCAATTGAATAAGCGGTTTGCATGTCTTTGCACAAACCAACAATTCTCACTTTTCCCTCTAACTCTTTCTTGACGACTAGTTGCTCAATTTTTTTACGAAACGCCTTGTGGCCATGATCTGAACCAACCAAAACGCAGCAGAAGTCATTCTTAACTTTCGTCAATGTTTCGAGTAAAAATTCATGACCTTTCCACGCTGTAAATCGCGCAGGCATTAGAATAATTTTTTTATCTTCCGGCAAATGCCATTTTTTCATCAACTCAACAACAAGGCTGTTTGAAACTGCCTTTGCATTAAAATAATTCAAATCAGCACCGCGCTGAATAACAGTTAATTTCCCCGACAATTCTCCTGGGTAATTTTTTAACAAATAACTCTTGATGAAATTCGAAACAGCAATGACGCGATCCGCTTTCAACATAATCTCGTTGTAAATTCTTTTTGGCGCAAAATTTTCCCATTTCAAAAAATTTAACGAGTAAGTGCCGTGCACTGTTGCCACTAATTTTGTCTTGGTTTTTTTGCAGGCAAAATAAGCGCTCCACATTGGCGCTCTTGATCTCGCGTGAATAATGTCAACCTTGTGCTCGGCGATAATTTTTTCTAGTCGCCTAATATTTAGAAAAATCGTCAGCGGATTTTTGCTGTGAACTGGCAATGTAATATGAGTGATTCCCGCTTCACGTAATTGGTAAACCAAAACACCACCCTTTGAAACTACGATTGGTTCAAAACCCTCTTTCTTTAACGCCTTAGCAACATCGATTGTGCCACGCTCCACTCCGCCATTTTCTAGCGCAGGAAGAAGTTGCATCACGGTAATTTTTCTTTCGCTTTTTGTCATTTGCTTAAACTAAAATTGTCTCTTCTCGCTTAGCGCCAGTAGAGATGATCGCAGCTTTTACATTACACAATTCTTCAATGCGTTTGATGTAAGCTCGCGCTTTTGGAGGAAGTTGGGCGAGTGATTTAGCGCCCAATGTGCTTTCTTTCCAACCTTCAATTTCTTCGTAAATCGGTTCGATTTTATCCCAAAGGTGAATGGCTTGCGGCAAGTAATTGCAAATCTTTCCATCGATTTTGTAAGCGACGCAAATTTTGATTTTTTCTAATTTGTCGAGCACGTCGAGTTTAGTTAAAGCGATTTCTTTCACTGAAGAAAGTTGAATTGCTTGTTTTACCAAAACCGCATCAAACCAACCGCAACGACGATTGCGACCAGTTACTGTTCCAACTTCTTTTCCTTCGATGCGTAAGAATTCTCCGATTTCGTCGTGAAGTTCAGTTGGAAATGGACCAGACCCAACGCGTGTTGTGTAAGCCTTCAAAACACCAATTGTTTTGTGCAAATCCGCAACTCCAAGACAAGAACCAAGAGCGACTTGTCCGATCATTGTGTTACTGGAAGTAACAAAAGGAAAGGTTCCGTAAGTCACGTCTAACAAGGCCCCTTGCGCGCCTTCAAACATTACTGGACCACAGATGGAAAGTTTTTCTCCAATCTCAAATGCTGGTTTTGCCAAAGCTAAAATTTGCTCACGCACCGGCGCCAATTCGGCAATAATTTCTTCCACTGTTTTTAGTTCGGCTCCGAGGCTTAGCCTTAATAGATTGTGGTACTCAAGTAGATTTTCGACACGCGTGCGGAAGATATTTTCGTCGGCTAAATCGCAAATTCTTAACGCTCTTCTTCCAGCTCTATCTTCGTAAGCTGGGCCAATACCACGACCTGTGGTTCCAATTTTATTCTCACCTTTTTTTGCTTCGAGAAGTTGATCCAATTCGCGGTGAACCGAAAGAATCAAGCAGCAATTTTCTGCAATCGCCAATCCATCAGCGCTAACTTTTATTCCCGCTTCTTCGATTTTTTTGATTTCAGAAAAAAGCGCAATTGGGTCAACAACAACACCGCTTCCAATTACTGAAAATTTCCCACGAATTACACCGGAAGGTAATAAGCTGAGTTTGTAAGTTTTATCACCAACCTTAATGGTGTGACCAGCATTGTGACCACCTTGAAAGCGCACCACAGCGCCAAATTTATCTGCTAAAAAATCGACGATTTTACCTTTACCCTCGTCGCCCCATTGTAGGCCAAGGATTGCTACGTTAGTCATGTTTTTTAGGAGTTTTTTTATTTTCTTGGAAATGCTTACCGCAGTAGGGGCAAATAACTTGTCCGCTCTCATTTATCTTAAGATAAACCAATGGATGTTTGGAAGCGACATCGCCACCATCGCACACAACTTTTGTAGTGTCGTTTTCGTGTGAACTCATCTGAAACTGAAATGTTGAAAGTTGTAGTAAGAACAATGAAAAAGGGCGCGCAACCTATTTTCCCTGACCATGTTTTTCAACAAGCAAATACCATTGATTTTAGCGCTAATTTTTTTGCGCTTAAATTACGCCTCAGCAGCTACAACCGATTGGCACAAAAGCGCCTCGAACGCTGCAGAAACCAGACTAATTTCCTCCTTCTACGAAGATGCTGGAAGTAAGAAATTAATCGCCGCAGTTAGCTTTAAAATTAGTTCTGGTTGGAAAATTTATGGTAAGGATTCGGAAGGAATAGGAATGCCGCCAAGCTTTGATTTTACTGGCTCAAAAAACTATTTAACTCATGAAATTCATTGGCCAAAACCTGAATTACACCAAGAAAAAATTGGTAATGAAACATTTGAATATTCAACTTACCACAACGAAGTAACCATTCCGATTACGATTGATTTACAAAAAGTTGGTGAAGCCACCGAACTTACTCTATCAGTTGATTACGGCTTGTGCAAAGACATCTGCATTCCAGTTAGCGAAAAATTTTCTCTCACGATTCCCGACGAAATCGATAACGCCTCACTAAAAGAGATCGAAAAATTCTATTCAAAAAAATTAACCAGCGAAACAAATGTAATAGAAAACGAGCAGCCAAAAGTTAGTGGCTTTCGAATCATTACTTACATTTTTTTCGCCCTCCTTGGCGGCTTAATTCTAAACGTAATGCCATGTGTTTTGCCAGTATTGTCGATTAAATTACTTTCCGTAATAGACCGCCCTAATTCAAGATTAGAGAGCATTCGCTTCGCATTTTTCTCTACCACTCTCGGCATTATTTTCTGCTTCTTAATCTTTGCCCTACTCGCTTGTGTTATTAAATTTACCGGCAACGAACTTGGCTGGGGATTACAATTTCAAAATCCCAGTTTTCTAATTTTTCTAATCATTGTTGTTACCCTCTTCACCGCCAATTTACTTGGAAAATTTGAAATTAGTTTCGAACAAGTTCTTGCCACATTTTTAAATAAAAAAATCGACGAGAAGGAAAAAAAGAAAAATATTTTCATACCAAATTTTCTTTCTGGAATTTTAGCAACATTGCTTGCCACACCTTGCTCAGCGCCATTTCTTGGCTCAGCAATTTCTTTTGCTCTTGTCCAAAACTTTGCGATAATTTTTACGATTTTCTTCTTCATTGGAATCGGATTTTCTGCGCCTTACATCTTTTTATTTTTTGCTCCACGCTTGGTTTATCTTTTACCAAAACCAGGAATGTGGATGATTCAACTCAAGCATTTTCTCGCTTTATTAATGGCGGCAACGGTGCTGTGGCTGCTTCACATTTTGTCCAACTATCTTGATTTAACAGCGACAATACTGATCTCGTCGCTGGTGATCGCGATTTTTCTCTCCTTAAAAATCTCTGACAAAATTCTAAAATACGCGGCAATAATTTTGCTTGCCGGATCAGCTTTTGCATTACCAAGAGATTTTCAAAAAATCTCCAAACCCAGCACTGAAAATGCTGAAGGACTTTGGCAAACATTTAATGAGGAAGAAATTTACCATCAAGTAAGAGAGGGGAAAACTGTTTTAGTCGACGTCACTGCCGATTGGTGCATCACCTGCAAATTCAATAAAATCAACGTCTTGCAGAGCGCTGAGGTAGTCCTTCTATTAAAACGCGGCGAAATCATTGGAATGCGTGGCGACATCACTAAACCAAATCAAGAAATTATGAAATTTATGCGCAAACACAATCGTTTCGCTATTCCATTTAATGCTGTTTACGGACCAAGTGCTACGAAAGGTTTACTTGCCAGTGAACTTCTAAACAAAAGCGAATTACTCAAATTAATCAAACAAGCGAAATGACCGAACTAACTAGACTAACCATCCGCCAAACTATTTCTGGCCTCAAAGAAAAAAAATTTTCTGCAGTCGAAGTAACGCAAAGCTATATCAAAAACATCGAACAAAATCGTAATTTAAATGCTTTCATTACTGAATCTTTTGACCTCGCCTTAACTCAAGCAAAAAAATCTGACGAAAAAATTTCCGCTGGAATTGCTGGTGATTTAGAAGGAATTCCTCTCGCGATTAAAGACCTTTTTTGCACTAAAAATTTGCGCACAACTGCCGCTTCAAAAATGCTCGCTGATTTCACTCCGACCTACGAATCTAGTGTTACACAAAAACTTCTCGACGCTGGAACAGTAACGCTCGGCAAGACAAACATGGATGAATTCGCAATGGGCTCGGCCAATACAAATAGTTTTTTTGGGCC
>CAMBES010000067.1 GCA_945865855.1 Rhizobium sp. Q54
TGCCACTCGAATCAAAGAGAATTTGGAATTACTCAATCGTAAATTTGAAAAAATTTTGGAAATTAATGAGGAGGATTTTTCTTTCGCGGAAGATTCGTTCGACTTGATCACAAGCAATCTCGACTTCCACCTCATTAACGAAATCCCACAATATTTAATCAAAATTAAAAGCATTTTGAAGCCCGGCGGAATCTTCATTGCCAGCTTTTTTGGCGAAGAAAATCTCTCCGAACTCGCTCATGTTTTGCACAAAACCGAAAATGAAATTTACGGCGGAATTTCACCGCGGATGCCGCCAACGATTGACGTTAAAACCGCCGCCGCCTTACTGAACAAGGCTGGATTTCAAAATCCAATTTCTGATTTCGACAAAATCCTAGTAGAATATTCCGACCCACTTGATCTGCTCAAAGATCTGAAAATGATGGGGCAGGGCAATATTTTACATCAACGCTCGCGTCGATTTTTTACCAAAAATTTCCTTAACAAAACTTCAAAAAATTATCGCGAAATGTATGGAGCCTCAAGTGGCAAAGTTTTAGCGACCTTCGAAATCGTCACGATTATTGGAAGTAAGTAATGCCCAACTCCCACAACTAAACCGCGATCCAGAAAGCCTCATCCGAAAATTATGAAAAAATTATACGTTAAAACTTACGGCTGCCAAATGAATGTTTACGATTCTGATCGAATGCAAGACCTGATGGAAAATGTTGGCTACGAAACGATTGATAGCCCAGAAGGCGCAGACATGGTTATCATTAACACTTGTCACATTCGCGAAAAAGCATCGGAAAAATTATTCTCTGATCTCGGCAGAATTCGTCCGCACAAAAATAAAAAAGCTGACGAAGGAAGTCAGATGATCGTTGCCGTTGCTGGTTGCGTAGCGCAAGCGGAAGGTGAAGAAATTTTCAAGCGCTCGAATGTTGTCGACATTATTGTTGGGCCGGAAAGCTACCAAACCCTGCCTGATCTAGTCGGAAAGATGATCCGCGAAAAGAAGAAGCAGATTAATTTAGATTTTACTCCTGATAATAAATTCGATGTTTTACCCGAAAGCAAAACGGGAGTAGGGGCTTCGGCCTTCGTTACCATTCAAGAAGGATGTGACAAATTTTGTACTTTCTGTGTTGTGCCTTATACGAGAGGTTCAGAATATTCACGCGAAGTTTCTAAGATTGTCGATGATGCGAAGCGCCTAGTTGATCAAGGCGTCAGTGAGATTTACTTCCTCGGACAAAACGTAAATGCTTATCACGGATTAGATGCGAAAGGCGAGCCCGCAAGTCTCGCCAAGTTAGTGGAAGAAGTCGCAAAAATCGATGCCGTAAAAAGAATTCGCTACACCACTTCGCATCCTCGCGACATGTCTGAAGACTTGTTTGCCGCGCATCGCGACATTGAAAAGCTAATGCCATTTTTGCACCTGCCAATTCAATCGGGGGCAAATTCTGTTTTGAAAGGAATGAATAGAAAACACACGAGACAAGACTATTTCAAAATCATCGAGAAACTTCGCGCTGCAAGGCCAGACATCGGATTATCTTCTGATTTCATCGTCGGATTTCCAGGAGAAACTGACCAGGATTTCGAAGACACGATGGAGCTGATCCGCCAAATAAAATTCACACAATGCTATTCCTTCAAATATTCTCCGCGCCCAGGAACGCCAGCTGCCGAAGCTAAAATTCAAGTCGAAGAAAAAGTAAAAGAAGAAAGATTGTTCAATCTTCAAAAACTTCTCACTGAACAACAAAGCGAATTCAACCAAAAGTCTGAAGGGCAAATAATGCCTGTCTTGTTTGAGCGCAAAGCCCCCGATTCTGGCAAAGCAAAAGCGCGCTCTGCCACACAGCTATGGGGTAAATCGCCTTACCTGCAATCTGTAATCGTCGATGTTGCGAGCGAAGAAGAAGCTAGAAATTACTTCGGAAAAATAGCGGATGTGAAAATTTTGAAATCGAGACCGAGCAGCTTAGTGGGAGAGCTTTCATAACACCTGCGGATCGAGATCAGTTTATAACTAGTCACTCTCTAAAAGAATTCTGCAACTTGTCTAAGAATGAAGATTTTAGTGAAAGAATAGTTGTGAAAATTTTTTAGCCTCAGAGCCAGAAGGGTTCAATCCTACCTAGATTGTCTCCCGCTCGGAGACAATCTTTTAAAAATTTCTTAGAAAAAAGAATAAATATTGTTAGTTAATGAGCGTCTTTTCTACAAAAACAGAAATCGAAATCGCTGGGATAAAAATTTTTCTTACGCAAAAAAGAATCAGAAATTTGCATTTGAGAATTTCTGCACCAGATGGAGAGGTTAGAGTGTCGGCTCCTTTGCGGTATGGGCTGACACGACTTAGAGAATTTATTTTACAGAAAATTGAGTGGATTAAAAAGAATCAGATTAAGATTCGTAAGTTGCGCGATGAAGGAAAAATTATTTTGCCGAAAAAGTTTATTTCGGGTGAAGAGCATTATTTTTTTGGCGAGAAGTTTCTTTTGGAGTTGGTACAAAATAGCACTGCCAACAAAGTCTTATTTAAGATAAGTGGAGCTGCAGTATCGCGAGAGAATGTGATTGAGCTTCATGTCAAAAAACTTTCGAACTTTGCTCAACGACAGAAGTTGATGGATAATTTTTATCGCAAGCATTTGAAGGAAATTGTTCCGGAGATGATTGCTAAATACGAAGAAAAGATGGGTGTTGCGGTCGCAGAATTCAGAGTAAAAAAAATGAAAACGCGCTGGGGAACTTGCAACGCAAGAGCTCGTCGAATCTGGCTTAGTTTAGAATTAGCAAAAAAGCCTTTGGGATTTTTAGAGTCTACTGTTGTTCACGAGATGGTGCATTTGTTAGAGCGCGGACACAATAAAAAATTCTACGGATTGATGAATAAGTTCATGCCAGAATGGCAAATTTGGGATAAGAAAAAAAATGAAGTTTAGCCTGCAATCAGAAGTGGTTAGCGACGTTCTTGTTAAATCTTCTTGGTAGTGATGGAAAATCTCTGGTGAATTCTTCCTGATATCTTTCCCTGCGTAAGGATGGTGGAAAAGGATGGCGGAATTAGTAAAAAATAGAAAAGACAGTCTAAACCAGTCTTATTCCATCTTTCTCAATAGTGATTAACCGCTTTTTATAGAGCTTTCCGATGGCTTTTTTGTAGTTGCTCTTGCTGACCTTGAAAGCTTCGTAGATTAACTCAGGAGAGCTTTTGTCTGTAAGATCAAGAGTGCCTCCTTTGGCTCTAACCCATTTTAAAATATCTTCTGAAAGAGAGCAGATGGCCTCTCCACCTTGGCTTTGAAGGATGAGGTCAATTTTACCATCTTCGCGAATATTCTTGATATAGCCATTCATGCGATCGCCCACTTCTATTGGCTGAAGAACATCAATATTGTGAATGAGGCCCATATGTTCGTTATTCACCACAGCCTTGTAACCATAGTCATTTCGCCTGGCGATTAACAAACTTACTTCCTGATTTTTGAGAAAATCATATCCATCCTCCTCTTTCATAAACTTGCTTAGTTTACTACTGGCGGCAATACGTCCGGTGACGTCGATATATAAAAAAACAACATAGGAATTGCCGACAAGCATTGGAATCAGCTGCTCTTTAAAGGGAACCAACAAATCTTTAGGAAGTCCCCAATTTAAAAAAGCGCCGAATGAACTTGTTGAGGTAACTTTGAGATGAGCGCATTTCCCAACCTCGCAGTAAGGAATTTCTGAAGTTGCAACGAGACGATCTTCTGAATCCAGATAGAGAAAAACTTCTAGCTCGTCGCCAATCTCAAACGCATCCGGTACGTAGCGCGAAGGCATTAATATTTCGCCCAAATCACCTCCGTCTAGGTAGAGTCCGAAGTCAACTTTTTTGACGATTGGTAATTTATTTACTGCTCCGACTTTGGTCATGTTTTATATTGATGTTATTCTTAACTAGACTGGAGTGATGATCAAATCACTCCGTTTCAATAATAACAACTTTATGCAACTTTACGTAGGAATCGCTGGAAGCATTTTATGCATTGTGGCTCTTGCCATTACTCTTTTTAAAATCGGATTTGGTGATTCTATAGAATATAAGTTACTCAACTTATTTGGTGGCGTTTGCCTGCTTTATTACGCTGTGATCGAGCACGTTATTCCATTCATTATCTTAGAAGCCACTTGGGTTTTACTGCCATTGATTACATTAATTTCATCTAAGTTTAAGACTAAGAAACCAGCTGAATCGCCAAATTAATCTCGCTAATAATCCTGAGTTTATCACGCCCGAGAACGCCTTTTAGAACTAGATGGTTAGAAGCGTGATCACTGCGGAAGATAGTTTTGTTTAGGTTTAAATTTTCTAATAACAGATGCATTTCTTGAAATAATTCTCGTCTCGTCATTTCTTGCCAGTTGCTGTTAAATCCTTTTTCAAAACGTTCTGATCCAAAAGGAAATTCTGGAACTAAAGTTGAGAGATATTCTGGTTGAGCTTGATTCATTAATTCCGCGGAGGCGAGGGCGTGTTGCTCACTATATTTCGGGCCGCCAAGACCGTTTAAAATCATCACCGAACTTTTGATTCCGGCTTCTTTTATTTTTTTTAAGGCCTCAAGAGATGACTCAAAAGTTTCACCTTTTTCTATCAAACTTAGTAGCTCTGTGTTGCCACTTTCGCAACCAACATAAAAAGTCTTCAAACCCATCTCCTGTAATTCGCGTAAATCTGAAATAGACTTATTCAGCAGATTACGGGGCAGGCAGTAAGAAGAAACGCGCTGCAGGTTCGGGAAATATTTGTTAATCAGTTGCATAATTTCTTTCAGTCTTTTCATCGACAAACTCACGGCATCACCGTCAGCAAGAAAAACTCGAGTAACTGGGAAGTTGTTTTGGGTTAGGTATTTCAACTCCGCTTCGATTTCTTCAATCGCCTTTGGCTTGAAGCGTTTTTGCTCGTCTTTGTACATATCGCAAAAGGTGCACTTATTCCAAGAGCAGCCGTTGGTAACTTGCAAAATCAAAGACTTCCATTCGCTTGGTGGACGAAAAACTGGCTCGATGTAGTTTAGTGGGTACATGGGATTTTGTATTTTTTGTTAGTCATTTTTTTATTACAGAGAGCGAATGAATCGCCGCAATCTTTGTGATTGAAACTATTACGGGATTGCCACGCTAAGCTCGCAATAACAAGGTTTTTTTTGCACATAAGGCATATTATGTAATCAAAGCGGATTAGAAGTAGTTAAACCTCGTTAAACTTACTGCTCCTAACTTGCGCAAGTTTTTCAAAATCAGTTTTTTTCGGGCTTGAAGATGGTTTTTGTGGCTCTGCAAGGTCGAGTGCTTCGATGGAAACTTTGTCAAAAACTTTATCAAATCCTGAGATCAAGGCTTTGCCGCGATCACTCTTCGCAGCTGATGATTGCTGGATTCTTGGCACAAATTCCTTCCTCAGATTTTCAAGCTCTTTACTCGGATTTTCAGCATCACGGCAGAATAAATCGTAAATCACATAGGCTTCATTCCCTACAACCAAGCGCTCTGGATCAAATTTCGCGAAGTAATCTTTCTTCATCTGTTTCGACAATTTCGGATCTAGCCCGAAGTGATTGATGATCGATTTTAGCTCGGAGGCATTCTCGTGGTAGTAAGCGTCGTTCGGGTCTAGTTGCGAAAGTTTTGCCGCAACTCTGCCCTGAATAATTTCTTGAATTTCTGGATCGAAACGAGCTTCGCTTATTTCGTAAATTCTAGCTTCTAACGAATCTTTCGCGGCCACGATAGACGAGTCTTCACGACTCAACAAACCTCGCGGATTTTTCTCCGCATCAAACCAATTATCTCTGTGAACACTTAAACCAAAAATCGCGTGCAGAGATTGATTTTGATAAAATTCCTTCGGCGAAAATTCGTAAATCGAATCACCATTCCAGCCATCAATCGCAATCATTTTATCTTCCAGAACCGCGATGTTAAAAACATGGTCAGGGTTGCCGAATAAAGTAAACGTGTGCGGCAAGCCTTGCTCAATCGCAATTTTCTGAGTTTGTGCGCCATATTCGCGGCAATTTCCGAACTTACTTTTTTCCTCTTCTGACATCGGATCCTTGCGAGAGCCGCGCTTAACTCTCACGCCTCCTTCAACAACCGCTTTATCTCGCTGATCTTGCTCAGATCTCATTCCCACCAATTCTGAAAACATGGTGTCGCTGTAAAAAATTTCTCTTGCAGCTAACGCATCTTTTAACCCCTGAAAACCTTCTGGATGCTTTTCGCGATTTCCTTCTCGAAGGTCTTCAAACGCCTTTCTAACCAGCGAAAATTTTTGACCAATTTCAGTCACTGATGGCAAATAAATTTCCGCAGCAGAGACCTCTGCTTCATTAAATTTTCTAACAACTAGCGGCCCATCGAGCAAGTCGCCGCTTATTCCTACGCATCTCTGATTTTCATTTTTTCCATCGCGCCAATCCCAATCAATCACCATTCCACCTTCGAGGTTTTTTTGAGTAAAGTGACGAGAGCCGTCTTTTTTGGTTTTTAATTTAGTGTGAAATCCCGGGCCGCGAATCTCTCCTTCAAGCGGCAATCCATCTTCACCAAATTTTCCGACAAAAGTTTCCTTCGGTAAAAAATCACATTTTTCAACTTTAAGAACCCCGTAAGTCGGCCTTCCCGCCGAGTCGAATTCTCCAACAAATTTTCCAATTTCTAGCTGAGTTGGCGAGCTTTCATGTAGGAGTTTTTCTGCTTCAAAAAAAGAGGTGCGTAATCTTAAGGATTTTGTTACTAAGGCCGGAACCCTGGCCTCTCTCAAGATCTCGTCAAAATCAAATTCAACCTCACCAATAACATCAGTTTTATCGCCACGAACCACGATTGTTTGTAAACCCACAAACTCAGGAAGTTGCTTCTTCAAGCCCTGAAGATGAGCTTTTCCGACGACCATTATTACCACATCCGGAGCGAGCTGATTTGCTAAGTTATTTCTAACATCTTGAGCCATCCTCTGGTGAATGAGTGTGTAGTTTAGGCAAGCTCCCCAATCGTCGTAATATGTTTTTGCATCAGGATATTCTTCTTTCGCAACGCTTTCCTCCATCTTTTGTAAAATCGCAGAATCATCGATTGCTTCCCGTTCTTTAAAGTGACCAAGTAACTCTGCTGGAGTTCCTGCTTGTATTGCTGGCGAAAGCTCTTCCCAAGTCTGCGGAACTAGTTCGCGCCACCTTTTCCTGACACCTCCCATCGGAATTAGCC
>CAMBES010000068.1 GCA_945865855.1 Rhizobium sp. Q54
GGCTGTTTTTGTTTCTTCGGTGGCGAATACTTTTTTTCCAGCTGTGGTACGGGCTATAACTATTACTGCCTGGGCCACATGCCTCCTCACTTCTTCATCAGTGGTTTTGGATAAGGTTTTAAAAAGAGCTAAAACAGTTTCTGTGTGGCCATTTTGAGCAGCAATCATCAAAGCCGTGTAGCCATTAGATGCTCTTGCGTTAACATTAATTCCATCGTGAGATAGAAGATCCGAAACGATTTCTGTGAGGCCATATTGAGCAGCAATAATCAAAGCCGTGTAGCCACGAGGTGTTACTGCGTTAACATCAATTTCATCGCGAGATAGAAGAGCTAAAGCGGTTTCTGTGCGGCCATTTTTAGCAGCAATCATCAAAGCCGTGTCGCCATTAGATGTTACTGCGTTAACATCAGCTCCTCGATTCAATAGTTCAGTAACGTTTTCTGTGTGGCCACATCGAGAAGCAAGTATCAAAGCCGTGTAGCCATCAGATGATTCTGCGTTAACATCAGCTCCTCGATCCAATAATTCAGTAACGTTTTCTGTGTGGCCCAATTCAGAAGAAAGCATCAAAGCCGTAAAACCATCAGGTGTTACAGCTTTAACATTAATTTCATCGCAAGATAGAAGAGCTGAAACGATTTCTGTGTGGCCATTTTCAGCAGCAAGCATCAAAGCCGTGGAGCCATTAGGTGTTACTGCGTTAACATCAGCTCCTCGAGCTAATAATTCATAAACGGTTTGGGTTAATCCATTTTCATCCTGAGCTTCCCCTCGAGGATTTCCTGCGGCGGTGATTAGTAGTGAATCTAAGGCTTCTTGTGAGATAGGGGATGCTGCTGAAGTAGGAGTACCTTTCATAAAGATCTAATGACGAATTTGGGTTAAGCTGTAAGATTTATTATTGTTTTTGCGTGTCAGCAAACAGCCTTAAAACTTTTTTGTTCTAGGGCTTGCGACTGAAACAAATCAATAAATAAAACACAAAGATTAATTTTTACTGTGTGAAGATGAAGAATATCCTTCATCTTACATCCCTCCTGCAATCTGCCTAACATCGTTGAAAATCGTGAAAAGCATCAGTGTTAAGACAAGGCTATTGCTTTTCATAATTTTCTTATTTGTTCAGATATGCTTAGATGGTTTTAAGTTTGTTAAGCTAAAATCTTTTTCTGCAACCGCATGAATTCTGCCGCCTTTTCAAATAAAACTAGATCAGCTCGTTAAACTCTTTAATCGCATAACGATCAGTCATGCCGGCGATGTAGTCAGAAATTAAGATGGCGAGAATTTTGGGGTCAGAGATTTTTGCAGCAAGCTCGGCGCGCTCGTCAGGCAGGCAACTTGGCGAATTCATGTAGAAATCAAATAATCCGCCGACGATTTTTTTGGCGCTCGCGGTCATGCGATTTACAATTGAGTGACGATACATGTTTTCCATCAAAAACTTCTTCAGTGCTTGATGTGCGAATTCCATCTCGAAGGAAAAATGAACGAGAAGTTTTTTGGCTTCTCGAATGTCTTTTTCGCTTTCAATTTTATTATCGCTGAGATTTTTTTTCGTCTGTTCGATTGCATTCATTACCATCGCCAGAGTGAAGCGTTTCTTGGCTTCGCCAACTAGCATTTCGTGTTTTATTTTTGGATATTTAGCGAGTATTTCTTGGTAAATTTTTCCAATTACTGGCAAAGAAAAAAGCTCTTCGACCTTAAATAAATCAGCGCGCAGACCGTCTTCAATGTCATGATTATTGTAAGCGATATCATCAGAAATTGCAGAGATTTGCGCCTCGAGTGAGGGGAAGTTTTTTAGATCTAAATCATGCACGGCGTTATATTTGTTAATATAATCTTCTGGATCAAAAACTGGGCCATTATGTTTCACTACACCTTCAAGCATTTCCCAAGAAAGATTTAAACCTTCGAATTCGATAAATCGCGTCTCTAGTTTTGTAATAATTTTTAGCGTATGTCCATTGTGCGAAAAGCCCCCGAATGGCTGCATCTTCTCATCTAATGCATCTTCGCCAGCATGGCCAAAAGGTGTGTGACCTAAGTCGTGAGCAAGAGAAACTATCTCAGCCAAATCTTTATTAACCTTCAAAGCACCAGCAATCCAACGTGCGATTTGCGCAACTTCAAGTGAGTGAGTTAATCGCGTACGATAGTGATCACCTTCATGATTCACGAAAACTTGCGTCTTATATTGAAGTCTTCTGAAGGCAGAGGAGCCAATAATTCGATCACGATCACGACCAAAAATTGAACGGAATTTTGAATCATCATAAACTTCATGATACAAACGCCCGCGCGACTTCATTTCATCAACAGCAAAAGGAGCGAGTTCAAAATCTATCATAATTTTTTAGCAATAAGGTAGGCAACTGCCAGAGTCACTACTACAATTTTAAGCGCAAAAATCGTAGCTTTGATCATGATGCGCTTCGTGTTAATATTAAGAGCGGGATGCCCAGCGGCGCGATTTTTTCTCACTATTTTTTTAAGTAATAATATCTGTATTGAGCAATGATTACACGATCATCTTCAGCCAAATAAACCGAGGAATTTTGGCGAGGTGAATCGCTTCTCGGGTGAAATCATCACGTGTTTATTTGCGCTAAATAGACCTGGTTAAACAACCCCTAATTTCTTTCCGACCTTGATGAAGGCTTCAACGGCGCGATCAAGATGATCTTTTTCATGAGCGGCAGAAATTTGCACGCGAATGCGCGCTTCGTTTTTTGGCACAACCGGAAAAGAGAAAGCGATCACGTAGATTCCTTCTTCTTCAATCATCATTTTAGCAAATTTGCTCGCAAGAAGAGCGTCGCCAAGCATCACTGGAACTACTGGGTGCACGCCATTTTTATCACGCACATCAAAGCCGGCTTCAACCATTTTTTTGCGGAAGTAAGCGGTGTTTTCAGCAAGCTTTTTAATCAAAGTTTTTGAGTGAGAAATCATGTCGAGAATCTCGATTCCAGCTGAGGCAACTGCTGGCAAAATATTGTTTGAAAAAAGATAAGGACGCGCCTTGTTGCGTAATTTTTCGATGATTTCTTTGCGTGAAGCAATAAAGCCTCCACATCCACCACCCAATGATTTACCAAGGGTTGAAGTGACGATGTCAACACGACCTTCAACGCCATGAAATTCTGCAGTGCCACGGCCATTTTCGCCAATAAATCCGGTCGCATGGCAGTCATCAACCAAAACTATCGCATCATATTTTTCAGCTAAATCGCAGATTGATTTAAGATCGGCAATGTCGCCATCCATTGAGAATACGCCGTCGGTGACCAATAAACGATTTCTATGTTTTTGCGCTTCTTGTAATTTTTTTTCTAAATCTGCCATATCGTCAAATTTATAGAAATAGCGCGCAGCCTTACAAAGCCTAATTCCATCGATGAGACTCGCATGATTTAGATCGGCAGAAATTATTGCGTCTTCATTATCGAGTAGCGCCGAGAAAACGCCGCCATTAGCAGTAAAGCAGGAAGAAAAAGTCACTACATCTTCAAATCCCAAAAACTCAGCGAGTTTGTTTTCGAATTTTTTATGAATATCGAAAGTGCCGCAAATGAAACGAACTGAAGCGGTGCCAAGGCCATATTCATCAAGAGATTTTTTAGCGACTTCGACCACGTTTCTGTTATTCGCCAAGCCGAGATAATTGTTAGCGCAGAAGTTAAGAAGATTCTTTTTTAAGCCCTTGTGAAGGATTTCGATATTTGAAGATTGTGACGAAATAATTTCATACTCATCTTTGGCCAGCCCGGCTTCGCGGATATATTCAAGTTCAGATTTAATGCTATTTAGAAATTCTGCTTTGATCATATTCAAATTTTTGATTGGGATAAAAATGCGACGATATTTCTCGCCCCAAGGAATTGACAAGTCAAAATTCTTTCATATTTTTCTCAGCCTCTCCAGCACCCGCAGCTAACCAAAAACTTCAAATAAAATCAAAATGAAAAAATTAATCGCCTGCCTAGTTGCTCTAACTTTCGTCGCTTCTTGTGCAAAATTCAGTGGCAACAAAGAAACTGGAGCCAACAAATATTCAGTTAAAAAAGAAGAATCTTCAAAAGTTGAAGTAAAAAATGAAAAGAAAGCTGAAAAAAAAGAAAAGAAAGCCAAAGTTAAAAAACACGGCGGATCAGAAGTAAAATAATTTACTATAGCCTCGACTCCTTATTTTACCTGGAGTCGGGGCTTTTTTGTTTGTGAAAGAATTCCAGCTAATCAAAAAATTTTTTAAACCGCTTACTAAAAACCAATCGGCTGCGCGCGAACTTACCGATGATGTTGCGCAGATTTCTGATCTTGTAATTAGCAAAGATATGTTTGTCGAAGATGTACATTTTTTACGCGCTGATGGCGGATTTAAAATCGCTTCTAAACTTTTGCGCACAAACTTATCCGACTTAGCCTCTTCTGGCTCTAAGCCGCTTTGCTACATGCTCGGATTTTCTAAAAATAAAAATACTGACGAAAAATTTTTACGCGATTTCGCACGCGGACTAAAATCAGTTCAAGATGAATTCGACCTTTATTTGATTGGCGGCGATACAGTAACTTCAGAAAAACTTTTTTTTTCAGTAACGATTTTTGGCAAAACAAAAAACGCTAAAGTTTTATCTCGTAACGCCGCAAAAGACGAAGACTTAATTTATGTTTCTGGATCGATTGGAGATGCCTTTTTAGGCAGAGTTCACAAGACTTCGGAATATTTTTTAAATCGTCATTTTTTTCCAACTCCACGCATCGAACTTGGTAAAAAATTACTCGAAAAAAATTTAGCAAAATGCGCGATTGATGTTTCGGATGGTTTACTTGCTGACCTGCAACATCTCTGCACAGCATCAAAACTAAAGGCTGAAATCCATCTCGAAAAAATTCCACTTTCGCCACTCGCAAAAAATCCTCTCGAGCTACTTTCGAGCGGCGATGATTATGAATTAATTTTTTCGGTTAATCCAAAAAATCAGAAAAAAATTTCTACTTTGGCAAAACAGATGAGGCTTGATTTAACCTGCATCGGAAAATTTACTGCTGCAAAGAAATGCGAGGTTATTCTTCTTGATCGCGGCAAAAAAATTAAGCTTAACAAATTGGGTTATGAACATTAATGAAATTCTCCTTTTCGGAAGTAAAAATAAAAAATACGCTACCTCTCTCAAACGCAGCTCCGCAGCGATAATAGATGTTTGGATCACTCTGCTTTTGCGCGCTTTTTTTGCACAAATTATTGGCTTACTTTGGTTGAACCAGCAAATGCTCGATTTCATCTTGGAATTTAAAGCTGAGTTCGGCACCGACATTCCCAAAAATACTCCGGAACATATCAACTTCATTATTCACCACCCCTTCTTCTTCTACATGCTAATCTTTTACGCTTTTATCGTGATGATTGGCGCAGTTTATCACTCTTACCTAAACTCTTCAGCCTGGCACGGCACAATCGGAAAGCGAGCAATGAAAATAATGCTGACTACGAAAAACGAACTACCGATTACTTTCGGTCGCGGCATGCTTCACTATTTTCTTTCACTGCTTCCATTCGTATTTTTATTTTACTTACTCGCTTATCAAATTCGTTACGAGGTCAATCTCTACCAGGCCCTTACCTCTTCTGATGCCAATATTTTTCTTGGGATAGTTTTTGTGCTTTGGGTGCAAATTCACCTCTTCACCAAAAATAAAGTTACCGCTTATGACATGATTACAAATGTTGTCGCGATCAATGGAAGAAATAGCGCCAAGTGGCCTTGGTCTAAAGTTTAAAATACTTTTTTTTCACTCTTAATCTTGGCGAAAGCTCGAATGAAGAGCTGCAAAATGAGTGACGATAAAACCTAAAAAATGCAAAATGTTAAACATCTCTCAAAAAACTATTAACAGCAAAATCAGCTGTAACTCGGTTGGTTTGCATTCTGGTAACGACGTTAAAATGACGCTAATTCCTGCGCCATGTAACAGCGGAATAATTTTCCGCAGAATCGATGTCGAAAAAGGCAAAAATGAAATAAAGGCTAGTTACAAAAATGTTGTCACCACCAATCTTGGCACAACAATCGCTAACGAATTTGGCACCAGAGTTGCAACTATAGAACACTTGATGGCTGCGATCTGGGGAAGCGGGATCGACAACCTTATCGTCGAATTAAATAGCGAAGAAATTCCAATCATGGACGGCTCTTCTTCGCCCTTTATGTTTTTGATTGAATGCTCTGGGGTCAATATTCAAGAAGAGCAGCGCCGCATGATTGAGATCATCAAACCAATTCGCGTCGAAGAAAAAAATCCACTTGGCGACAAATTTATTGAACTAACTCCCGCTCCAGAATTCTCGCTCGACCTTCATGTCGACTTTAATCACAAGCACATCCAACAACAAAAATTCGATTACCATTCAAACCTAACTTCTTTTAAAAACGACATCAGTCGAGCACGCACTTTTTGCTTTCAGCATGAAATCGAACACATGCACAAACTCGGATTGGCCAAGGGCGGGTCACTCAAAAATGCGATTGTTGTAAATGATGATGGCGTTGTGAACGAAGGTGGATTGCGCTACAAAGACGAATTCGCTCGCCATAAAACTCTCGATTTTTTGGGAGACATGTATCTAGCCGGACACTACATCATCGGCCACTTTAAAGCTTCGAAAGTTGGGCATGGCATCAACAATAAAATGCTTCACGAAATTTTTGCAAATGAAGGAAGTTGGAGATTGGTTTAGTGACCTATTATGCCTAAGAAAACTCTGAATAACTCATAAATCTCTTAACTCGCAGCTAAGATTTTTAAATTTTCTAAATGGAAATTTATCTTTATGACAAGAAGAAAAACTGCTCAAGCAACTATAGGCCAGGATAATTTTTTATCGGGTCTTCAGGCTTGGTCTGAACTAGTTCCCGAAGAAAGAGAATCAAGAGCTGAGGCGATGCGAAGAATTATTGAGGCTAGGTCTAATGGAAGCACCAGTCTTTCATTAGCTAACCTTAAATTATCATCTCTTCCTCCGCAGATTGGGGAGCTTAATGCTTTGATAGATTTAGATCTTGTCAAAAACCAACTAACCGAACTT
>CAMBES010000069.1 GCA_945865855.1 Rhizobium sp. Q54
CGCAATTTACGCCAAAAAAATTCTTCAACTTCGCGAGTTACAAAAAATTGATTTCGAACCTAGCTATGCAGAATTTGGAAGCTTGGTTCACAAAGCTTTAGAAGAATTCGTAAAAAATGATCAGACAAAAAATTTTGAAGAAATTTTTGAAAAATATTTTCTGTCGCAAGAAGCAAAATTAATTTGGTGGCCAAAATTTGAGAAAATTTTTTCTGATTTTGTTAGAGAAAATTCAAAATTTTTTGATTCAAAAAATGCAGTCGAAAAGCCAATAAAAATAGAGATTGGCGAAGTCGTGATTAATGGAAAAATTGACCGAGTAATTTTTGATTCACAAAAACGCGCGCAAATTTTTGATTACAAAACCGGTCAATCACCAAGTAGAAAAGATGTTATTTCTGGAATTGAGCCTCAGCTAACCATCGCAGCATTAGCGCTAGATAATGAATATGAGATCGCTTCTCTGAACTACTGGAAACTATCTTACTCAAAAGAGGGGGAAATTCAAAATATCAGTAAAACCTCAGAGGAAATTCAGGATTTAATTGCAGCTATAAAACTGGGATTAGAGCGCCTGTTTGCTTATTTTTCTAACGAGAAAAATTCTTACCACGTAACCAAAAAAACCTTAGAAGGTAGGTACAGAAATCTAGCTAGAAGAACTAATTATTAGCAGCTTGGGTTGAGAGGCGCTTAAACTTACCATCGATGCATGCACCATCTTCGACTGAGAGCGAATCATATTCGATGTCGCCTTGAACTCGCGCTTTACTTGAGATGCTTAAATTTTTGGCTTTGATTGAACCTTCAAATCTGCCGCGAATGCTGAGTGATTCAGCAGTAATTGCGCCTTCAACAAAACATTCTTCACGCAAAATTACTGAATTGCCCTGAATTGAACCCTTGATACTTCCCTCAACTTCAATCATTCCGGCGCTGGTTATATTTCCCTCTACGCTGAGGTCGCGAGCAATTATTGTCGGGGTTGTTTTAAAGCCCGAGCTCATCATCTCTAGCCTTCCGACGATTGAATTGTCGCTGCTTGTACCGCCCTGTGCTAATGAGGTTAATTTTGATTTAAGGCTAGCTATCGGCATAATTTACTGTCTTTTTGCTGGATAAAGAATCACCCGCTTCAAGAAATTTTCTTGGATTAAGCGGAATGTTTTTGTAACGAACTTCATAATGTAAATGTGGCCCAGTACTGCGTCCCGTGCTACCTTGCATAGCGATCACATCGCCTTTTTTAACAATTTGCCCTGGCTTTACAGTCACAGCAAAAAGGTGCCCGTAACGAGTTGTGATCCCGTATCCATGATCAATTACTACCGCATTGCCGTAATCACTAAACTTTCCAGCCAACACAACTTTTCCGCGTGATGGGCTAATAATTTTTTCATGAGTTACACCAACAAAATCTAGTCCTTGATGCATAGTCTTTCTGCCGGTAATGGGATCTGCTCTTTTGCCAAAACCACTTGAAACGTAGTAATTCTTCATTGGGCGAGACAGTGGGATGGCACTCACTAGTTTTTCTAACACCATTAATCGGTCAATTTCACTGATGAATGCGACTTTTTCCAAACGACTTTCAATAAAATCTTCATCTGAAAGTTTAGTAGACACCAAGGCATCATCAATCGAAGACCCTCCATCTAGAGGTCCTCCGCGCCCTCGAACCAAATCTTTCTTATCGTTAAGAGAAATTTCTTTTACTGGTTTAGTTTTTTTTGGAGATGCTTTTTTAATATTTAATCCCGCAATAGTAATCACGCCTTCTAGCTTTTTGATGCGCTCTTCAGCAATCGAATGAATTGTAGCAAATTGCCTCTTGGCATTTCTGATTTCGTTCAACGTATTTTTATCCTTCCTAGAAAGATCCTCTTCTTTAAAATTTTTTGGCTGAGCGTTATCTTCCTCAATTGCTTTAGCGTTCTGACTAGAGCCCCCAAGAATGACCAGGTATTCATTAACCTTTTGCAGCTTCTCATTCACATTTTCAAACTCCTCTTTGAAGTAAGCACTGACTGAGCGCAGCTCATCAATTTCATCAGATTTAGCATTAACAACCTGGTCGTAACGCAAAGACTGCATAAAAAGGTCAACAACCCAAATAACAAACAACAGGATGCAAGCCTGCGAGATCGGACCAAATGTGAGGCTGCGGATCTTTTGCTTGGTAACAAAAAGAATAGTCCTTTTGGCAAATAGGATTCGGTAAATAGCGGTTAAAGCATTGATTACAAACAATGCGAATTTGGCACCGATCACTAATAATTTATTTTTTACAGAGTGAGTTCCTTTCATCTCGACTTGATTTTCAGCTTTGGAATCGAAGTTAATAAAGACCTTAAATAATAAAACCTATTGGAATTGTTTGGGGCGACCCATCCATTGTCAAGTAATAATACCTCAAACAATGAATAACTCTTTGACAACAAAACTTACGTTCATAGGTTACCGCGTCCTTTGTTATCAGCCACGCACAACCAATTCGCACAATTAATTCTTCACAACAAATGTCAGAAGCAAAAACAGTCAAAAAAGAGACCGGCACAAAAAAGGCTTATGTCTTTGGTATGCATCCAGAACAACATGTGGTTAACGTAATAATGACCGACGGAACCAAGTTTGAAATTCTCACGACCTGGGGCAAAGAAGGCGATACCCTTAGACTTGACGTTGATCCAAAAAATCACCCAGCTTGGCAGGACAAAGCAACTGGCTTCGTAAACGCCAACAACGAAAGAATGACAAAATTCAAAAACAAATTTGGCGACTTCACTTTCTAAGAAAATTCTCTGCCTTTCGGGCTGGGGACAAAAATTTGACTCGTTGGAACAAGTTTTCAGCGAGTCTTTTTTTGTCTCATCTTTCGATTATTCACGTTTAAATGGTGTCGAAGAATTCTTTACCGAGATCGAATCACAAAAATTAAATCCCGATATTTTAATTGGCTGGAGCCTTGGCGGACAACTTGCTATTCGCTTAATCGAGAGAAAAATTTTACAACCAAAATTACTCATTCTTCTCGCGCCACCATTTCAAATGGTTAAAGATTCGCGCATTCAGGCCGGAATGGCCAAGGCGACATTCGATGAATTTTATCAGAATTTTTCTGCAGCACCAACTCAAGCTCTAAAACAATTCGCAATTCTTACCGAGATGAATGATCTAAATGCCCGAGAAATTGCCCACACTCTTGATGTCAGTGAAAAAAATTTTGAGCAGATGAAGCTTTGGCTGAAAGAGCTGGAAAGATTTTCTTGCTTTAACTTAGATTTTATCAACATGCCTCGCACCCTTTATTTTCATGGCGCTGGAGATATGATCGTTCACAGCTCGCAAGCAGAATATTTTCGTGAACGCATTAAAAATTTACGTTTAGAAATTTTTAAAAACTGTGGTCACGCTCCACATTTAAGAGACCAGGAAAGGTTAAGAAAAATTATCTACGAAGAAATCGAGCGGCTCTAGCAGCAAAAAAACCCACACAAAAAATTGCGATTATTACTGGCCCAACGGTTAAGTTATAGCTTCCCGATAGCGCGAAAGATAAGGACGCGACAACCAATCCAATCAAAGCGGAAATCACCATCATCTGAGTAGCTGATTTAGCAAAAATTCGCGCAATTGCTGCCGGCAAAATCAGGAGGGCTGTGGTCAAAAAAATACCAACGACACGAGTGGTTAAAGCAATCGTAATAGCGAGAAGAATTAAGAAAGATAAATTCCAGAATTTGGTTTTGATCCCAGAAATTTGCGCCAAATCCTCGTTGAGGTTTAGTAATAAAATTTTTCTGATTCCAAAAATTACGTAAAAAACCGTAACCATCATAATCAATGACAGGGCCATTATCTCGGATGATCCAGCTGCCAAAACATCACCAAAAATATAAGAGGAAAAATCAAAGTTTTTAATCCACAGATCATTCAAAATCATTGCCAGCGCGATGCAAAAATATGAGACGATCATTACTGCCGAATCTCTATTAGAATAGCGATTCCAAGCAGTGAAGAAAATCAAAACAGCAAAAACAACAGCGAAAATTATTAATGCCAAAATTGGATTAACTCCTAATAAAGCGCCAAACGCCAAGCCAAGCAAAACAGCGTGCGACAAGGCATCGCCAAAATAAGAAATTTTTTGCCAAGCTACAAAAACTCCAAGCAGTGAGCAAGAAATAGTTGCGAAAATTAGTGCAATAAATGATTGAATTAAAAAGGTCTCAAACACAATTTTTTAAAATGTCAGAAAAAGAAAAAAGCGGAATAAAGTCTAAGGATCTATTTTCCACTTTTATGAAAAAACAAATCGGCGAAAAATCCAAAAGCAAAAAGATTGAAGTAAAAGCTTCAACAAAAAAGAAGTCAGAACAATCTAAATCTGATGCAGATGATCAAGAAAATAAAGATGAGACTCCAGAAGAAGAGATGAGTGAAGAGGAAGAGTTAGAGGACGCTAAAAAGGCATCTCGCAATAAAGCCGCACAAATAGATCAGACTGAAATGATCAAAAAAATGATTATTGAGAACGTCGTAAAATATACCGTTCTAATCGCGGTGATTACGATTTTTGCATTTGGAATAATTAAGTTTGGAGCTGCATTTCTAGCGGCTATTAATGGACTAGTGTTTAAAGCGCTGATGTCCGCACTCGGCAAATAAAATACGTGGTGGCGTAAATTTATTGCTTGTCTTTCGCTCTTGATACCAAAGATCTGTTTCCACCAGATTGCTGGAATGCACTCAAAACTCTGTCTGCATCATCCGATGGCACCGCAAAAAATGAGAATGTGTCGAATATTTTTACATCATCAATGCGACGTTGATCTACTCCCGTTTCTTTCTGGATAAAGTCTACCAACTTTCTTGGATCCATCGCGTCATTACGACCTTTTGCAATGAAGAGACGGGCATTTCCTTTGCGCTCACCTCTATCTCCGCCTCTGTCGCTGCGATCATTTCTATCTCCATAATCTCTGCGCTCTCCGCGATTGCCGCGGTCGCCTCTGTCACCGCGATCATTACCTCTTCTTTCGCCGCGATCTCTGTTGCCACGATCATCAGAATTAAAATCTCTCTTTCTACTTGCAGAAGCTTCAAGAATTTCGCTGTAATTGCTTTCGGTTAATTCGTCTTTGAAAGCCATTTTGAGCAAGGCGGCAAGTGCTATTTTAGCATCTGGGGTTTCTACCAAAATTTCTTCAGCGATTTGCTCAAGATCAGAAAAATTCTCCGTAGCGATGATTTCAGAAAGTGCACTTTTGATCCGGGCTTTCTTGCTGTCGATTACTTCCGAAACTCCAGGAATTTTTTGTTTAGTAATTTTTGTGTTAGAGATTCTTTGAATAGCTACCAACTTTCTGTATTCAGAAGGTGTTATTAAAGTAACTGCGATTCCACTCTTGCCAGCTCTGCCCGTACGACCGATACGGTGAACGTAACTTTCAGGATCTTGTGGCAAAGAATAGTTAATAACGTGAGTCAAATCGCCAATGTCGATACCGCGAGCCGCAACGTCAGTTGCAACTAAAGCGGTGATTCGACGATCACGGAATTTTTGCAAAACTTTTTCACGCTGACCTTGCGAAAGATCGCCATGAATCGCTTCAGCCCTGCATCCACGATTAGCTAATTTGTGCGCAATTTCATCGGCATCAACTTTAGTGCGACAGAAAACCATGCCGTAAAAACTTTCTTCAACATCTATGATTCTGAAAAGTGATTCGAATTTATCTGACTGCGAAACTTCGAAGTAAATTTGCTGAATATTGTCACGGCTAGATTGATCTACAGCGACTGCGATCAATTCGTAATCAACCATGTAATTCTTCGCAAGGCGCTCAATGTGAGCAGGCATTGTTGCTGAAAATAGAACTGTACGACGTTGTTTAGGTGCAGCTTTGAGGATTGATTCGATGTCATCAACAAAACCCATGTTTAACATTTCATCAGCTTCATCAAGAACGACATATTTTACGTGAGAAAGGTCGAGAGTGCGACGCTGCAAATGGTCAATAATTCTTCCTGGAGTACCAACAACAATATCAACTCCGCGTTGCAAGCGCGAGATCTGGCGCTCAATCGGTTGACCACCATAAACCGCAATAATGCGAGTCTTTTGCTCTTCAGCAAACGAACTTAATTCCTCAGTAACTTGGATCGCTAATTCACGCGTCGGCACCAAAATAATCGCCTGAACTTTCTTTGAATCAGGAACGATATTTTCAATAATTGGAATTCCAAAAGCGGCGGTTTTGCCGGTTCCAGTCTGTGCTTTACCAATAAGATCTTTTTTATTTTCGAGTAGGAAGGGGATGGTTCTAGCTTGAATCGGAGTAGGCTCTTCAAAACCTTTTTTGTGAAGAGAATTAAGCATCATCTCGGAAAGGCCGAGGTCTCTAAACTTTGCTAAGTTTGTCATATTTTTTATTTATTGATTTGTGCAGCTGGATCTATGGATGTAGCAACAAGGCGGGCACCATAGCCACCAGCTTTTCAATGTCAAATCTCTGGCGGATCAGCCATTGGCTCGCGCGAATGTCTGTCGCTTTTTAAAGTCTTGCGGCCGCGTTAAAATTTGACCCAATCGCTTCAGAAATATTTTTAAAACCATCATCAGAAATTTTTTTGCTCAATTCTTTTTTAATTTCTTCGACCAGTCCGAAGCCTTGGTAAATAAAGGCGGAGTAGATTTGAACAAGAGAAGCGCCGCATTTGATTTTTTCGTAAGCATCAGCGGCGGAAGAAATTCCGCCGACTCCGATTAGCGGAATTTTACCTTCGGTGAATTTATAGAAATTTTTTAGAGCGTCATTGGATTTTTTAAATAGTGGCGCGCCGCTTAATCCGCCAGCTTCAACAGCATTTTTACTTTTTAAATTTAGATCGCGATCAATCGTGGTGTTACTTATAATTATGCCCTCGATTTTATTTTTAACGACAGTTGCGGCAATTTTTTCTTGTTCCGATTCGCTTAGGTCTGGAGCGACCTTAAGCAATATTGGCGTATTTTTTTTGTGTAAATTTTTTAGCTCATTTTTCTTTTTTGCGATCTCACTCAAAAATAAATCGAGCTGATTTTCATTTTG
>CAMBES010000070.1 GCA_945865855.1 Rhizobium sp. Q54
AAAGGTTCTAATCATTTTCCAGTGCGTTCAGAATCTAGATACGAGATAGCTGAGCGGTCAGCTGAAAATGCAAAATCCTCAATGGCTGAGGAGGAATCTTCCACTAAAATACCGGTGGTTGCTGCTCCTAAAACAAATGATGAGGCCAATACTGAAGAGCTAGTTAGAGCACTTCCTGCAGCACCTACTCACACGATTGAACTACTGCCAGCAAAAGCGTCTCCAAATAAAGCGGAAGAAGTTCAAGATCATCATATTCCGAAAATTGGAATACCATTGGCTGCTGCCGCTCCCGAAACGGCTACTACTTTTGAAGAGCAATTTCCTGAAGTACCTAATCACACACCGAATCTTAAATCGGTCGTTACAAAACTTGGTTCTTCACCGACTTTAAACACACGACGCTGATAAAAAATTGTTGAAGTAGTTGTTTCTAGATCTGTATTTATAAAATTTCTCTTTTCATCTTCTCATTCAGCGTCGCATAACTTTTTCTAACTTCACTTAAAATCGACTTAATCAAACGCTTCAAAGCCTTGATTTCTTTGCGTGCAAGACGTTTTAGTAATAAAGATTACAGCACTTCTTTACTCGGATCTTCAAATCACCACAGTCGGGATATTTTCAAGGTGGGAACTGAGATCTTCGAGCTTAAATTTTTTGTCCGAAATTCTTGCGCTTAACAACAAAAGCACACCTGCTTCACGTAATGAATTAAAAAAATGTAACAAAGATTCTTCATCCGCAACTTGGTGAAAATCTTCAAGAATTTAAAATTTCATGCAGGTGATTACTTTTAACTTCAAAAGATTGCTGATTTTAAGCCAGCAATTCCACCAAGGCCTCTCACCAATCAATGCGTGAGAAGAGATAGCCGTACACAAACTGCAGACACAACCAAAAATGCGAACCAAAACGCAGAAAAAATCAAAAAAAATCGAGTCAGAAATTTTTAAAAGTTCTAAACCAGATTTTAGTCTGAATTTTTTAGGGAGTTAGATTTGCGATGGATTCATTATCGCGCCGAAAATTTGATAACTTCTAACACACTTACGTTTGATAAATTAGCTTTGCGCTCCATCGAGACTATAAATGGTTTTTGAAACAACATTTATTTGGACAGTTCTGACAGCTTCTTGTCATTATCTATAACGCAGCAGATTATTTTTTTTCGAACTTTGTTTAAAACTTGATAGCTTCTGGGAATGATTTTTTCTAAGCAGGGCTTTGAGATTGCTAGTTCGATGTTTGTTTTATTTAAATGAACAGTGTTTGCAAAATCGTCATTTTTTATTATTTCAACTCAAAATCATGAAAAGAATTTCCATTCTTGGATCAACTGGATCGATCGGAAAAAACACCGTTGAAGTAATTAACAATGATTCAAAAAATTTCTCGGTAGTTGCGCTTGTGGCAAGAAATGATGTGAAGACTTTAATCGCTCAAGCCTTGTTGCTCAAGCCTTCTTACGTGGTGATCGAAAATGAAAAAAAATTTTCTGAGTTAAAATTTGCGCTAAAAAATTTAAAGAAATGCGAAGTTCTTTGCGGTCGAAAAGCAATTCTTGAAGTAGCAAAAATAAAATGTGATTTGGTGATTTCGGCAATTATGGGCGCGGCAGGAATGTTGCCAACCCTTGCAGCAATTGAAGCGGGATCGAATATTGCTTTAGCTAATAAAGAATCGCTGGTTTGCGCCGGAGAATTTTTGATGGCGGCAGTGGCAAAAAATAAAGTAAAAATTCTGCCGGTTGATTCTGAGCATAACGCAATTTTTCAGATTTTTGAAAATGAAAATCTTGAGGCGATTGAATCTATAACACTTACAGCATCGGGTGGTCCTTTCTTTAATTCCAAAAAAGATCCCAAGAAAATTTCGATTGCTGAAGCATTAAAACATCCAAATTGGTCAATGGGTGCGAAAATTTCGATCGACTCGGCGACAATGATGAATAAGGGCTTAGAAGCGATTGAGGCTTTTCATCTTTTTCCGGTTTCTAAAGAGCAAATTAAAATTTTAATTCATCCGCAATCAATTCTGCACGGGTTAGTAAATTACCAAGATGGATCAAGCCTTGCTGCGCTTAGCATGCCAGACATGAAGGTGCCGATTTCTTACGCGCTTACTTTTCCAAAGCGAATGAAAATCAAGCATCAACAACTCGATTTAGCGAAGGTAAAAAAGTTAGAATTTTTTGCCGTTGATGAGAAAAAATTTCCAGCAGTGAAGATTTGTCGCGAGGCCTTGGAGACTGATGGATCAGCACCTGCGGTACTTAATGCAGCGAATGAAGTTGCGGTGGAAAGATTTTTACGCGGAGAGATTTCTTTCGATCAAATCACAAAAATTGTCGCAAAAACTTTGGATAAAATTTCGCATCGAAAGGTGAAATCGGTTGAAGATGCCCTGTGGTTTGATCAGCAGGCCAGAGCTTTTGCTGCTAAGTAACTACCTCTTGTCGTCCCGTCATCCCCGCGAAGGCGGGGATCCAGAAAAAGTTTCTAACACATTACGAGCCTTCCTTAGCTTTTGCTGCTAAGTAATTACCTCTTTTCATCCCGTCATCCCCGCGAAGGCGGGGATCCAGGGAAAGTTTCTACACATTACGAGCCTTCCTTAAATCCCCGCCTTCGCGTGGATGACGCGGAAAAAATATAACTAAAGTGAGAAAGTAATCGATTTCAAATATTCACTTTCCCGAAGCCCAGGATGAATAGGGTGATCAATATCGGCACCAAAGCTTCTGATTAATTTCGCTTTACGTCCGAGCTTACGGAAGCCGTCATTTGCTGCGTTAATGAGGTCTTGTTGACTAACTTGATGAGAGCAAGAGCTGAGCATTAAAATTCCGCCCTCTCTAACTAAGCTCGCCGAAAGCTTGATCAGTTTTTCGTAACCTTTCATTCCTGAGAAAAAATCTTTTTTGCTTTTGACAAAGGCTGGAGGATCGAGAAGAACAATGTCGAAACGCTTCTTTTGGAATTCAGCATTTTCTAGAAGTGCATAAACTTTTTCGTGAATAAATTCAGCGTTTTCAGGTAAAGAAAGTTTAACCGGAGAAGAGTCAACAAAAGTCACTGATTTCGCGCCGCCTTTCAATGCATTAAAGCCAAATCCACCCAGGTAGCAGAAGGCATCAAGCACATCACAATCTTTAGAAATCGAAGCAACAAATTCACGATTTTTTCTTTGATCAAAAAACCAGCCAGTTTTTTGGCCAGCTCTTACGTCGATCAAATATTTAATCCCATTTTCTTCGATTTCGATTTTTTCAGGAATTTCGCCTTTGATAATTTTGGTCTCTATTTCCAAGCCTTCATATCTTCTCATTTCGATGTCGTTACGGAAAATAATCGCGGCATCAGGAAATATTTTTTCAAGTGCGGAGATTAAAAGCGGTGAAAGTTTTTCCATTCCGGCGGTTGAAATTTGACAAGAAATAACATTGCCGAAGAGGTCGATTACAAGGCCGGGAAGGAAGTCAGCTTCAGAGTGAACTAGGCGGTAGAAAGGCTTGTCGAAGAATCTGTCGCGCAAGGCTTTTGCTTTGAGAATTCTTCTAACAAAAAAATCTTCGTCGACTTTTTCAGAAGATTTGTGACTCAAAATTCTTCCAGAAATCAAGCTTTGTGGGTTGAAATAAGCGAGTGCGCAGGTTTCACCTTTTTGAATTTCAACTTCAACTAGCGAGCCTTTTTCTAAACTTTTTAATTCAGCAAAATTTTCAATTTCGTTAGAGAAAATCCAAGGGTGGCCGTAGACGAGACGTAGCTCGTGAGATTTTTTAATTTTTAGTTTTAGCATTTTTTAGAAAATTAGATGTAACAGTTCAGCAAGTAGAAATCCGACAGCAAGCCACTTAAAATTTTTTCTCTTTTTCTTTGATCTTGCCCATTTGAGTAAGAAAAATGGATCGCGGTGAAAAGATAAATAAGCCGCTTCTGCAGATGCGTTATTAGTGAGCTCAGAAAGTTTTTTCAGTTTGAAATCAGAAAAATCTTCAAACGCAAAATTAACAAAATCCAAATCAGAAATTGTGTGCGTGCCGCTGGAGTCGAAGCCGATATTTTTTGTTAAAGGTTTGCTGCTATGCACAGTGTAGCCACTGTTTTTAAACATGCTGTAAGACATTTGGATGTCCCAAGCATTGATGCGATTTTCTTTTTGTAGGCGCAACATATCAAACATGTTTCCACCGGCGCGGTTAAAGGCTTTGATTAGTTTTTTATTTTTAGCAAATTCGGCGTAATCCTTGATTTCAAAATCAATTTTTTGCCAGCGATCCTTCCAAGTTCCCCAGCCCCAAGATGAACTCTTGCCTTGGACGAAGAAGACGTCATCAGAATAATTTTCAGGAAATCTAATAAGATTTTTTGGGTAGTTAAAACCACTGACGCACCAGACATCTTTTTCACCTCGGTAAAAATCTAATGATCTATTGGTGAAGTTTAAAAAATCTTTTGCGGCGATGATGTCATCTTCGACAACAATCACAGAGTCATGATTTTCTAGGACGGATTGAATGCCGAATATTATCGAAAATTGCGAGCCGTGATTAACTTCTCTTTTAGTGACGTGAATTTTTTTGAAGCCACTCAAGGAATCGACAACTTCGTGAACAGATTTTATTGCAGCTAAATCTTTAATATTTCTTGGCCCATCGCAGAAAATAAAAATTTCTGAATCCTGTGCTAAGTCGTTGTGCAACAGGGCCTCAAGAACTATTTTGGTTTTGTCGGCGCGATTAAAACAAAAGAAAGCAATCGGAGCGTTTGTCATAAAATTGTTTGATAGGCTTGCTTCATCTCTGTTGCGGCTTTTTGCCAAGAGAATTTTTTATTTTGTTTGTAACCATTTGCGATCAATGCAGCTCTAAGTTCGGCGTCGCTGATTATTTTTTCGACAGAAGCTTTAATTGCCTGTGGATCTTTCGGATCAAAATAAAGTGCAGCATCTCCTGCAGCTTCTGGAGTAGCGGAAACATTGGCAGCAAGCACTGGGCAGCCACAGGCGAAAGATTCTAAAATGGTCACGCCAAAGCCTTCGTAGTAAGAGGGCGAAATGAAGGCGAGAGCGGTTTTGTAAAGAATGATTAAATCGCGATCTTCGCCAGAGACTACTCTAACTTTTTTTTCTAACCCTAAATTATCGACGAAGTGTTTTTCTTTTTTGTCGAAAGGTGCGCCGAAGCAAACAAGTTCTAGATTTGGATTATTTTTTAAAACTTCTGAAATCGCCGAAAGCATGAAGTAAAAATTTTTGTAAATGCTGCGGTTACCGACGAAAAGTAAGAAATCTTTTTGCGGTTTTTTTGCTTCTGTCGTCGCGATTAATTTTTCATCAAGCGAGCAGGCTTGGTAAATGACGGCGATTTTTTCTTCTTTGATGTCGATGAATTTTAGTAGATCTTTTTTTGTCTGCTCAGAAACGACGATTATTTTATCTGCCTTTAGCGCCAATTGTTTTTTCAAAATCGCAAGACGATCTTTGAGCGGAAACATTTCCGGAAAAAGTTCGTAAATCATGTCGTGAATTGTAATCACGAATGGCTTACAACTCAGATAATCCAAGAAGTAGTCGTCGTAGTAAGTGGCGTGAAAAATATCGAACTCACCGGAATTAAGAATTTTTTTTGTGACTTCTTGATTTTGATCGGGCGATTTTTTGAAGAAGTTAAAGCGAGATTGTTCACCAATTTGCAAATCAACAATTCCCGGCGCCGCCTTCAAATATTCATTATCATGGTGGTGAATTGGAAGCCTGGCTTCAGGGCCAATTTCTTTGATCAAGTTACAAAAATAACGCGAAATTCCCCCGTGTTTTTGTGCAGAAAAAATTTGGTAATCGAAGATTAATTTCATTAGAGACCAGTTACGAGAATTCCGTATTTTTTGCTTAAGTAACCCATCACATCTTTTCTTTCCTGATTTTGAAGAGGGCGGTTGTAGATGATAATTTCAGAGATCAATCCGGAATAGTTGGAAGCGTTAGAGCGATTTGCTCCAATTGAAACGCCAGTCAAAGGACTGGTGCCAGGATTTATTGTAGAGCCTCCAGCAATGATTGATGAGCTGTTAAAGTAAACTTTGGAATTCGATCCGTTAAAATAAACTGCAGCGATATAACTTACTTTTGCAAGATTTACTATTGGATTGGTAACCGTGCCAGTCGAAACCAAGGAGCCAAGATTCATGCTAAAGGAGTTACTGTTTTGCCCTATGCTTGAACTGCTGCCGCTTGAGGAAGAGTCTAGAATAGTTGTAGCAGTAACAGTGCTTGGGTTGGCCACTATAAAAATGGTATTCTGAGACGTGCTGCCCTGATAAAAATTTGCTAACTCAATTTTATTGGTGCCGTTAAATAAAAGGCTCGGAATTTTATTGATGCCGTCAGATTCGTAAGTAACTGCGGCTGATGCGGCCCTTGTCAGCGCATTTTTTTTTGCTGGGATTGAATTGGGACTGATGTCATACCAAGCGCTGATTTGCTTGCCATCAAATGCTTCATTTGTTTTGAATGAATCAACGGAAGATGTTTCGTACCAAGCAATCAGCCCAGAAATATTTGGCACCGGAGATTTTGAAGTGAGTGACCTCGCCGTGGTTAATCTTGAAGATGCAACTATTTTAATGCCCTGTGAAACCATTGCCATTAAAAGGCTAACGACAACTAGAGAGACCGAAAGTTCGAGTAAGGAGAATGCGGATTTTTTCATTTAAATTCCAGTTACTGCGATTCCATATTTTTGGCTTAGGTAATTCATTACGTCTTTCCTTTCTTGAGTTTCGAGCGGTCGGTTGTAGATGATTACTTCGGAAATAAGGCCAGTAAATTGAAAACTTCCAACTCGATCAGTGCCAATAGTTAGGCCGTCCATTAAGTTGCTTCCCGGACTGCCCACGACACCTCCAATCATGGTTTTGGCATCATTTGTGTAAGCTTTTGAAGATGTTCTGTTGAAGTAGGCTGCTATAATGT